>JBKJUH010000283.1:0-10966 GCA_046590075.1 Agitococcus sp. | reverse complement strand
GGTTGAAAGTATGTCGGTGCAACGTCGTTGGCCAGATGGTTTGCGTGTGTTTGTGGTGGAGAAAAAAGCCGTAGCACGTTGGGGTGATCATAAGTTTGTCAGCGCGCGCGGTGAGATTTTTCAACCCAAGGTGATGCCAACACAGCATCACGAATCGCGACTAAGTCAGTACTAAAATAACTCCCCTGTACCACGGGGCGCAGCCGTTTGGCGAGCTCGTCTTTATCGGTAGGGCTGATATCACCTTCGACGGTAATCATGGCGATGGGGGCTTTATGTTGCAGCTCCCTTACCAGCCCCATGACTCCCCAGACGACAAACCCTAAGCCTGTCAATAGCCAAACGACACTCAAGATGCGTGCTAACACGCGCAAATGGCGTGCGACATCTGAGCGTGTGAGCGATAGCCGATTAGTCGGTGCCTGCATTGACATCAAAATCTTTTCCTATAGACAAATCATGCCCATTCGTTAGTTCAATGTTTGCGCTAAAATCGTTAATACGAGGCTTTGAAAGTCTAAACCTGCTGCTCGTGCTGCCATGGGCACTAAAGAGTGGTCGGTCATGCCTGGCACTGTGTTGACTTCTAACAACCAAAAGTTGCCTTGTTCGTCTTGCATGGCATCAATACGCCCCCAGCCTGTTGCGCCTACTTTTTCAAAGGCATCCACCGCAATGGCTTGTAGGCGTTGTTCATCCGCATCACTTAAACCACAAGGACATAAATATTGGGTGTCATCGGCTTTGTACTTGGCATCAAAATCATAAAAACCATGACTTTGATGTGGCTGCAAACGAATCACAGGTAAGGCTTTACCTGCCAAAATCACTACTGTATATTCTCGGCCTGTAATCCATGTTTCAGCTATAATTTCACGATCATATTGAGCCGCAAACTCGTACGCTGGCTGCAAGTCTTCGAGACGCTCAACCTTACGCATGCCAATGCTGGAGCCTTCGTGGGTTGGCTTGACCATGAGGGGCAAACCTAAGTCGCTAATGACTTGAGCAAAGTCTGTTGCTGCCGTTAAACGCGCGTAGGTCGGTGTGGGCACACCACAGCCTAACCATAATTGTTTGGTGCGTGTTTTATCCATGCCTAAAGCCGACGCTAAAACACCGCTGCCTGTATAGGGAATGTTTAGTAATTCCAGTGCACCTTGCAATGTACCATCTTCACCGCCACGACCATGCAAGACAATAAAAGCACGGTCATACTGCGTGATGTCGCTAATCGGACGTTCGGCAGGGTCAAATGCTTCAGCGTTGACACCTGCGGCTTGTAACGCTGACAGTACTGCCTGACCACTAATCAAAGAAATTTCACGCTCAAAAGACGTGCCACCTAATAATACTGCCACTCGACCAAAATTCAGGGTTGTCACACTCATCTTACTTTTCTCTCTTAGGGCTTACGCGGTGCAATGAATGCGTAAATTTGGTCTATTCTTAATTTGGGTTTCGCTACGAAGCGATTTATACATATAAAGCGTTTTGCGCTAACTCAATGGCAATTGCGCCTACCGTTCCTGCGCCTTGAGTTAATAACACATCATTGGGTTGTAAGATGGTTTTTAATAAGGACGGTAAATTTTCTGTTTTTTCAATAAATATCGGCTCAACCAATCCGCGCGCGCGAATACTACGCGCTAAAGCTCTGCCGTCTGCGCCTGCAATGGGCTTTTCTCCCGCCGAATACACATCTAACAATAACAAAACATCTACTTGTGATAACACTTGCACAAAATCTTCAAAACAATCACGGGTACGGGTATAACGATGGGGCTGGAACATTAATACTAAGCGACGGTCAGGAAAACTTTGTCGCGCTGCTTTTAGGGTTGCATCAACCTCACGCGGGTGATGACCATAATCATCGACTAAACAGACATCACCTGCGCCTAAGGGGAAATTGCCGTATAGCTGAAAACGACGACCTACGCCTTGGAAGTTTTCTAAAGCCAGTTGAATGGCTTGGTCTTGTACATCTTCATCGGTGGCAATGGCTATGGCGGCCAAGGAATTCAAGACATTATGCAAACCTGGCAAATTGAGTTTGATGGCTAATGGCTGTTTGTTAGCACGCAGCACGGTAAAATGTGTTTGCATGCCTTCTTGGCGAATATCAACGGCGCGAATATCGTTTTTAGCGGCGAATCCATAGGTTAAAGTTGGTCGACCAATACGTGGTAATAATTCACGAATGACCTCATCATCACCACACACCACGGCTAAACCGTAAAACGGCAGATTATGTAAAAATTCAATAAACGTGTCTTTGAGCTTTTCAAATGAACCACCATAAGTGTCCATGTGGTCGGCATCAATATTGGTGACTACTGCGGCCATCGGTTGCAAATGCAAAAATGAAGCATCACTTTCGTCAGCTTCGGCCACTAAATAACGACTACCGCCTAATTTGGCGTTAACACCCGCGCTATTGAGCAAACCACCAATAACAAACGTCGGGTCAAACCCGCCTTCGGCCAAAATAGAGGTGACTAAACTGGTGGTGGTGGTTTTGCCATGAGTACCTGCAATAGCAATACCATGACGATAACGCATTAACTCACCGAGCATTTCGGCACGACGCACAATCGGCAACCGTGCTTCACGCGCGGCGACAATTTCAGGATTACTACTATCAATGGCGGTTGACACCACCACAACATCGGTATGGGCAACGTTTTCTGCGCTATGGCCAATAAAAACCGTCGCGCCTAGTTCTTGTAAACGCTGCGTTGTTTTGCCCGCCTTGGCATCTGAACCACTGACTTTATAGCCTTGATTGAGTAGGACTTCGGCAATGCCACACATCCCCGCGCCACCAATACCAATAAAATGAATACGACGAATACGGCGCATTTCGGGAATTTCAATGAGGCGACTACGGGAGCTGGGGCTAATCATGGGCTTACTCGCTACGGGTACAAAAACTGGCCACTATGGCCGTGGCTTCAGGCTGCGCAAGTTTACGGGCAACCGTCGCCATTTGCAGCAATTTTGGTCGAGATAATAACGGTTTTAATGTTGCCATTAGGCTTTCAGGACTAATGCTGGCTTGGGGGCATAAAATCGCTGCGTGGGCATCACTTAAATACCGTGCATTAGCGGTTTGATGGTCGTCCACGGCAAACGGATACGGCACTAACACCGATGCAACACCAGCCGCCGCTAGCTCACTGACCGTTAAAGCACCCGAGCGACAAATCACTAAATCCGCCCAACCATAAGCTTCGGCCATATCGCTGATAAAGGGCTGAACATCAGCGGCCAAACCCAAGTCAGCATAACGCTGCTGCGTCAATTCCACTTGTTTTTTGCCTGTTTGGTGACGAATCACAGGACGTTGTTCGGCTGGCAATAACGCCAAGGCATGCGGCAACAATTCATTCAACGCGACTGCGCCCTGACTGCCACCTAAAATCAATATCTGCAACGCCCCCGAACGCTGGTTATAACGCTGTTCAGGAGCGGGCAAATTAGCAATAACGGGGCGAACAGGATTACCTGTTGTTGTTACTTTTGGACTAGCTGGAAACGCTTGCGGAAAGGCTTGCAGCACTTGGGTCGCTATTTTAGCCAGTTTCTTATTGGTAAAACCCGCCACCGCATTTTGTTCGTGAATGACGAGACGTTTGCCTAACAAACGGGCAGCAATACCACCTGGCCCTGTGACATAACCGCCTAAGCCAATCACGCAATCGGCCTCTACGGTTTTTAACACGCGCGTCGCAGTAATAATTGCACCGAGAAGTTTGGAAGGTGCCAATAACAGACGCGTCAAACCTTGCCCACGCACCCCTTTGACATCTAAATACGTAATCGGAAAGTGGTTCTGCGGCACAATGGTTGCTTCAATACCACTTGATGTTCCCAGCCAATGAATTTTTATGCCTTGTTGCGCCAAATGTTGGGCAATCGCCAGCGCAGGAAACACATGGCCACCTGTGCCGCCCGCCATCACCACGACTGATTTAACTGTCTTAGCCGTCATTGACGTATCCCCCGTTGTGTGTCTGTAGCTTCGCTATCAATGCGTAGCAAAATACCTAACATGGTAAAAACCACCACCAAACTACTGCCGCCATAACTAATAAACGGCAAGGTTAAACCTTTGGTGGGAAACAAGCCCATACACACCGAGACATTAATAATGGCTTGCATCAAAATCAAAAAGGTCATGCCGTAGGCTAAATAAGATTCTTGCAACATACCCAAACGCTCGGCATTACGACCAATACGTAGTGCCGATTGCACCAACAACAAAAACGTGGCAATTAATACCAATACACCCACCAGACCAAATTCTTCTGCGTAAATAGCAAAGACAAAGTCGGTATGTGCTTCAGGTAGATAAAACAATTTTTGAATACTATGTCCTAAACCTACACCCAACCAATCACCACGACCGAAGGCAATCAGGCTTTGGGATAATTGATAATCTGAGCCATAAACATCATCCCACGCATCCCAAAATGACATCAGACGCTTCACCCGATACTCCGCCGAAAACGCCAAGGCGACCGCACCGCCAACAGCACCAGCCGCCAAAATAATAAAATGTTTAAACGGCGCGCCTGCTAAAAAAAGCATGCCTAATAACGACACCATCAACACTAAACTCGCGCCAAAATCAGGCTCAGTCATTAACAAAGCGACGGCCAAACCGACGACAATAACCGCCCCTTTTAAGCCTGCTAAGCCTCGACGCACCGCATCTTGCCTACGCACTAAATAATTGGACATATATAAAACAATGGCAAACTTGGCAACTTCTGACGGTTGAATAGTTAAACCCCCTACACCTAACCAGCGCGCACTGCCATTAATCCGTCGGCCAACATGCGGAATAATGACCAATACCAGCAACACAAACGCAATGAGCAACACATGCCAGCCATATTTTTGCCAAAACTGCATGGGGATATTGGCGGCGATGGTTGCCGCGGTCACACCAATTAGCACATAAATCAAATGACGCGTAAAAAAGTAAAAAGGATTGTTAAAGTCGGCAGTGGCAATGCCCATGGAGGCCGAGGCGACCATAATCACGCCTATACAGGCCAAAATACCTGCGGCTAACATCAATAGACGACGCGCCGTCAATTCTTGTTGCCAATTGGGGACAATCCAATGACGAGGAATAGACGGCAAACCGATGTTGGGTTTTTTCAGGCTTAGTTTCATCAATTCATTGAACTCGTTAGCGTGTGTACGGCGGCAACAAATTGCTGACCACGGTCTTCGTAATGCTTAAACATATCAAAACTGGCACAGGCAGGAGATAACAATACGGCATCACCTACGGTTGCCAAGGTTTGTGCTTGCTTGACGGCTTCCGTCAACGTAGTGGCATAGATTTTTGCCATTGGAACGGTGATAGCGGCATCTATTTTTGCCGCATCTTCGCCTATCAATATCACGGCTTTGCCATATTGCGCTAAGACTGGGGACAACGGGCTAAAATCTTGACCTTTACCGACACCACCAGCAATCAGAATAATCTTACCCGTAATGGCCGCACCCAAACCATGAATTGCCGCTAAGGTTGCACCAACATTGGTACCTTTGGAGTCGTTATACCAAGCAACATCGTGGTGCTTAGTCACTAACTGACAACGATGGGGCAGACCCGTAAACTCTTTTAGCGTTTGCAGCATCGCAGGCATAGGAAGGTATACTGCCCCCCCTAAGGCTAATGCGGCAAGGGCATTGGCGATGTTATGTTCACCAAAAATGCCCATATCACTGGCTAACATCAGTTTTTCTTGACCTTTGGCTAAATACACTTGCCCTGCTTCGCGTATCACACCATAGCTTAATGGGTCGGGCGTATCTAAACCAAAACTGGTGTGTGGCGCAGCATTGGCCAATAGCGGCACGGTTAATGGGTCTTGGCGATTGGTGATATAAAACTGACAATGCTGAAAAATGCGCTGTTTTGCTTGATGATATGCCGCCATGCTGGGGTAACGATCCATGTGGTCTTCGCTGATATTTAAGATAATGGCGGCGGCTGCTGTTAAGCTATGAGTAGTTTCTAATTGAAAACTGGATAATTCTAAAATATATAACTCAATTTGAGGCTGCAATAGTTCTAAAACAGGCGTACCGAGATTGCCACCGACACCGACACGAATACCCGCTTGTTCGGCCATCAGTCCCACTAAAGTCGTTACCGTACTTTTGGCGTTGGAACCTGTGATAGCAACAATAGGTTTGGTTGTTGACCGACAAAATAATTCAATATCGCCAATAATTGAAATACCTGCATTGACACGTGCCGACAATAGCGCAGGTTCTTGAATAGAGATGCCTGGACTGGTGATGATTTCCGTGGCGCGTAATAATAGTTGCTCGTCTAATTGACCTAAACTGATCTCAACTTCGGGAAATTCCGTTTGCAATTCGGTTAAATTCGGCGGCAATAAACGCGTGTCATTAACGGCCACTTGATAACCCTGCGCACGCAAAAAACGCACACACGACAAGCCCGTTTTGCCTAAACCCACAACAACTCGTAAACCTTCTTGCGCACTGACATGGGTCATATTGGCCTCAAAATTACATCATTAACGTTTTTGACTCTGCCAATTGGCCAGCCCTTCGCACTACAGCCGACGCACTTAACGAATTTTCAAACTCATTAAGCCAAACAATACCAACATCACGCTAATAATCCAAAAACGCACCACAACTTGGGTTTCTGGCCAACCTTTTTCTTCAAAATGATGATGTATGGGAGCCATCCTAAAAATACGTTTACCATTACGCAGTTTGAATGAGCCGACTTGTAAAATAACGGAAACAGTTTCCATGACAAACACGCCGCCCATAATAAATAGGACAATTTCTTGACGGACAATTACTGCAATCACACCCAACATTGCCCCTAAGGACAATGCGCCCACATCACCCATAAACACTTCGGCAGGATAGGCGTTAAACCACAAGAAACCTAAACCTGCGCCAATCATCGCCCCACAAATCACAATCACCTCACCACAGCCTGCGACATACGGAATATGCAAATATTCGGCAAATTTAATATTACCCGACAAATAGGCAAATATCGCCAACGCACCCGCCACCATGACCGTGGGCATAATCGCCAAACCATCTAAACCATCGGTTAAATTCACCGCGTTACTGGTACCGACAATAACAAAATAGGTTAAAACAATATAAAAAATGCCTAAGGGCAAAACCAGATTTTTAAAAAACGGAAAAATCAACGTTGTTTCCGCAGGGGTTTTCGCCAACCAATACAAACAAATGGCAGCCGCCAAACCACCGACTGACTGGCCTAAATACTTCCATTTAGCGGCTAAACCTTTGGAGTTTTTATGAACAATTTTTAAGTAATCATCTAACCAACCGACCACCCCAAATACCACCATCACCCCTAAGACAATCCAAATATAGGGGTTACGCAAATCTGCCCATAACAAGGTACTCACGCCAATCGCCGCCAAAATCAGCACTCCACCCATGGTCGGTGTACCTGATTTAACTAAATGAGTTTGTGGACCATCGGTACGCACTGCTTGGCCATATTTCATGGTGCGTAGATGTTCAATCACCCACGGCCCACACCATAAGGCAATACCCAGCGCTGTTAGCACACTGAGCATGGCACGCAAGGTTAAATAACTAAAAACGTGAAACGCTTTATAATATTGAGCTAAAAATTCTGCTAACCAAACTAACATTGAGGCTGCTCCTTACTTGGCAAGTCGTTATCGTGCAATGCGTTGTCTTACCGCCACAGATTGCTCACTTAATTTGTCTTTAATGAATAAATGCTTGAACGACGTTTTCCATACGTGCACTGCGTGAGCCTTTAATCAGCAAGGTCACTTCACCCACACAATCTTGTTGTAAGGCGGCAATTAATGCTGATTGCTCGGTAAATACCTGTGCCGCTGTACCGTATCCACTGGCAGTATCACCGCTAAAATCACCGACACAGTACAACGCATCCAGCTTCTTTTCATGGGCATACGCGCCCACTTCTTGATGCAACTGCGCGGCATCCGCCCCCAATTCACCCATCGCTCCTAAAACAACTATTCGACGGCCTGAGCATAATGCCAGCTCGTCAATGGCGGCTTTGACTGAATTGGGATTGGCGTTGTAAGTATCATCAATCACGGTCAATTGTCCTCGACGATGTAACACCATACGTCCTGCTGCTGCCTGCGCCTGATTTAAGCCTTGTTGAATATCGGCTAGCGTAATGCCACACGCCCAAGCCAAGCTCGCGGCCGCTAAGGCATTGGCAACGTTATGTTGCCCGATAAGCTGAAGTTGTATGGCTGTAGCTTGTTCGACAATGTGTAAATTAAATGCCCAAGCACCACCTGCAAGACGATGTGCGCCAGAGGCATAAATGCTTGCTTGTGAATTATGGGTCGAAAACGTCAAGGTTTTATAGTTTTTGGCTAAGTCTAAATGATAGGCGGCAAATTCATCATCCAAATTGATAATGGCCGTACCACCAGCGACTAAACCACTAAAAATCTCACCTTTGGCTTTCGCAATGCCTTCGCGACCACCAAAACCTTCTAAATGCGCGGTACCAATATTGTTAATGACTACGGCATGAGGTTGTACCAAGGCACAAGTAAAAGCTATTTCCCCTTGATGATTGGCACCCAGCTCAAAGACGCCATATCGATGCTGACTGTTGAGTCGTAATAGGGTTAAAGGTACGCCGATTTCGTTATTCTTATTGCCTAAGGTCGCTAAGGTTGCGCCTGCTTGCCGAAAAATACTGGCTGTCAGTTCTTTGACCGTGGTTTTGCCACTACTGCCAGTAATGGCGACACGAACCAAGTCAAATTGCTCACGCCATGCTTGCGCTAATTGCCCTAATGCTAATTGAGTATTGGCAACGACAAGTTGCGGCAAACTAAGGCTGTCGTTGCGCTGCGAGACAATGGCGGCAATTGCGCCGCGCTCTGCGGCTGTACTAACAAAGGCATTGGCATCAAAATTAGCACCACTGAGCGCAACAAATACATCACCTGTACCAATACTACGCGTATCGGTTGAGAACTGTTGCACGTCTAAGTCTTCGCCATATAATTGACCGTGAACGTGGTCGGCAATCACACTGAGTTTCATTGCTGCGCCCTAAATTATTTAATAAATACTTGGTTGACGATTTCGGCATCAGCAAAGCGATAACGCACGCCCTTAATCTCTTGATAATCTTCGTGACCTTTACCTGCAATCAGCACTAAATCACCTGCCTTAGCCTGATGTAGCGCATATTCAATGGCTAATTGCCGATTAGGCTGAATGATGGTATTGGCCAAATCACTCATGCCAACCACAATATCGGCAATAATGGCATCAACGTCTTCACTACGCGGATTATCGGCGGTTATAAGCACTTTATCTGCCAAACGGCTGGCAATTTCGCCCATTAATGGCCGTTTACCTGTATCTCTATCGCCACCACAACCAAAGACACACCATAATTGGCCTTGCGTATGTTCGCGCAGACTCTGTAAGACTTTTTCTAAGGCATCGGGCGTGTGGGCGTAATCAACGACGGCGGTTATTTGGCCATTGCTTAAACATTGCATCCGTCCACAGACAGGTGGAACGTGCGTTAGGGCATTGAGCGCATCGGCCAAAGACACATCAATACTGAGTAATCCTGCCAATACTGCCAGTAAATTACTGACATTAAATCGACCCAGCAATGGACTTTTTAACTCGACGACACCTAGCGGTGTTTTAATCGTCAATTGCAAACCGTTTAATGACGGCTGAATAGCAAGGGCAACAAAATCGGCCTGACTCTGTGCCTGCTGGCTATATGTCCAGCAACGTACTGAGGGCGCAAGCAGGGCTTGATAGGCTTTACTCACTTCATCATCAGCATTCAAAATCGCTGTTTTTAAGCTTGGCCATTGGAATAATATCGCCTTCGCTTGCTGATACGCCGCCATCGAACCATGATAATCCAAATGATCACGGGTTAAATTAGTAAAGATAGCGGTATCAATGTCCGTGGCCGTTAATCGACCTTGCTCTAAACCGTGTGAGCTGGCCTCTAAGGCTACCACTTGCACGTTTTCATCACGAAAACTGGCCAGCTTTTTTTGCAACTGCACTGCCTCGAGCGTGGTATGGCTGGAGGGTTGAATATCCCCCACAATACCATTGCCTAATGTGCCTAACACCGCCGACTTAATACCCAAATAATGACAGGCATGGGCTAATAATTGCGCGCTACTGGTTTTGCCGTTTGTGCCTGTGACTGCGACTACTTTGAAGTGTTGACTTGGTTGCTGATAAAAACGCGCAGCAATTGCGCCCAATAATTGCGGCAATTGGGGAATGGCAATAATGGGCACGCCATCTTGAGTAATCACCTCGCCTTCGCCTTGACACAACACCGCCACTGCACCTTGAGCAAGGGCTTGGGGAATAAAGGCGCGCGCATCATGGCGTAGACCTTGTAAGGCGATAAAGACATCGCCTTGCTGCACATCACGGCTATTGCTAGTGATACCTTGCACGTTGATATGGGCAAACAACGGAGGCGTTGATGGCCACAATGCCACTAAAGACAACATTAAGGTTGTACTCCTGTGGCTGTGGGTGGTGCCACATTTATCACTTTAACAGGGGCAATGGCCGATGCCTTCATCATCACGGGTGTATCCAAAGGCTTATCAGGAGGAACATTCATCAAACGCAAGGTTTCGCCCATCACTCGCGAAAACACAGGGGCGGCAACTGCACCACCGTAATAGCCATTATTTCTGGTGCTGGGTTCATCTATAACAACCGCCAGTGCCACTTTTGGATGACTGACTGGCGCAAAGCCAACAAACAACGCCATGTATTTATTGGCGGAATATCGCCCAGCTTCGGGTTTGTGCGCGGTACCTGTTTTACCTGCGACACGATAACCTGGCACTGCGGCTTTTATGGCCGTACC
>JBKJUH010000227.1:0-2683 GCA_046590075.1 Agitococcus sp. | reverse complement strand
AAAGCACTGGTTTTTGTGCGATTAAACCCACCCCTAGCCCCTCCGAGGAGGGGAATTTCCATGCTCATATCCTCATTTAGTGTTTATACAAAAACTTGTGTGCATACGCTAGCCCTCAGGGAGAGGGTTGGGGTGAGGGCGAGTTTTTCCATCTTACCCACGCCAACAAGCCAAAACACAATGCCAAAACAGGCCAATTGCCCAATTTGCTATACGGGGTTTGACCTTTAATGGCATATACCGTACCGCGCAAAATGGCTTGTTTAAACTGTGGTGCTTGCTGCCTGATATGGCCATGTGGGTCAATCAAGGCCGAGACGCCATTATTGGTGGCGCGAATAATCCATTTACCCGTTTCTAAAGCACGCATTTGTACCATTTGCAAATGTTGAAGCGGGCCTGAGGAATGACCAAACCAGCCATCATTACTTAATGTCGCAATAAAATCGGCTTTTTCGGCATTGTTGCGCGTGAGTTCGGGGTAAGCAATTTCATAACAAATAGCAGCCGCTAAACGATAGTCTTTAACAAATAATGGACTTTGTTGATTGTTACCCGCAGTAAAGCTGGACATATCACGGCTAAAAAAATCAATCGTGCCACGAAAAAATTTCTCAAAAGGAATGTATTCGCCAAAGGGTACTAGACGTTGCTTGAAGTACACACCATAACCTTCGCCTAACGCAGCCATACTGTTATAAAATGGCGGAATGCCTTGCGCGTCAAGTTTTTGAATGTCGGCATAGGGAATGCCCGTGACAAAAGCGGAGTGGCCAGCGAGGGCGTTATCTTCCATTTCTGCTAAAAAAACGTTGGCTTCTTTTTCATATTGAAACATGGGAACGGCAGCTTCAGGCCAAATGACTAAATCCCGTCCCCATTCTTTTTCCGATAGTTTTTTATAAAGGGCTAAGGTTTTATCTCGCCATTCTAATTGCCATTTAACATCTTGAGGAATATTGCCTTGCACAATACTAACAGTGAAGGGTTTGTTAACATCGTTAACTGTCCATGCGTGGTATTGCAAGCCCATGCCAGTCAGCCAAATAGTAGCTACTAAGACGCAATATGACCCTGCTTTAGTGCCATGTTTGGCGATAGCCATCAAACATTGTGCCGAAATTACCGCCAATAAACTGACACCAAACACACCTAAAATCGGCGCGTAACCGACTAAGGCGGAGTCAATAAAGGCATAACCCGTAAATAACCACGGAAAGCCTGTAAATAACCACGTTTTTGCCCATTCAAATAACACAAATAAGGGCGCAAAGGTCAGTAATGCGTGACGGTCAAAGCGATATTTGCGATAAATAAACGCCATTACCCCCGTCAGTGAACCCATCAAGGCGGCGACAAAAGCCACCATCAATATCGCTAACCAAGTCGGTGTATTACCATAATCATGGAGCGAGACATACAGCCACCACACCCCAGCCGCCCATAAGCCCGTACCAAAACACCAACCACGCAAGGCCGCTTGTTTCGGGCTTTGTTGCGGCAATAATTCGCTAAACAGTCCAATGCTAACTAAAGCTATTGGCCATAAATGATAAGGCGCAAGACTAAATGGGGTGATTGCGCCTAAGATTAAGGCGAATAAAGGCGCAAAACGTGACTGACGGAGTGAGTGTATCAGGGAGGTTATCATGCAATCTTTTCAACTTTAATGACGCTAATCATGCGTAAATCGGCGGCAAGAATGGTAAAGCGCCATTGAGCGAGGTCGATGCTTTCGTTAATGCAGGGTAAACGCTCAAACTCACTCAAGATAATGCCACCAATGGTTTCAAAGTCTTCGTGATTAAAATCACTTTCAAAGTGTTCATTAAATTCGGTAATGGGGGTGATCGCTTGCACGACATGACTGCCATCTTCTTGCTCGCTAATCCAGTGCGAGTCTTCGTCGGCATCGTCATGCTCATCGTGAATATCGCCAAAAATTTGTTCTAAGGCATCTTCTAAGGTCACTAAACCGGCAATGCCACCGTATTCGTCAACAACAACCGCCATGTGACTTTGTTTTTCTTTGAATTCGCGTAATAGGCGGTCAAGGTGGGCAGATTCAGGGACACAAAAAGCCGGGCGCAAATAATCTTTCAGATTAAAGCGTTCGGTTTTTAGACCAATTAAACGCAGCATATCTTTGGCGAGTAAAATACCCACCACTTCGTCGGAGTTATCGGCAGCCAACACAGGAAAACGCGAGTGCGCCGACTCCATCATCACCGCTAAAAATTCTTTGGGTTCGCTATTGTCACGTAGGGAGATAATTTTTGCGCGTGGCACCATAATTTCGCGCACTTGCATATCGGCAACGCGTAAAGTTGCCTCAATAATGCGTTGAGATTCGGCATCTAATATACCGCGTTGACCCGCGCACTGAATAATCGTGACTAAATCCGCACGGCTTTCGGGTTCGGTTGTTAAAAAGTGTGTTAAACGGTTTAACCAAGATTTAGGGGCTTCTGCGCCACGCTCGTCACTCATACCACAACAATCCAAGACTTAGATGGCGCGATTTTGCAGTTCTAGCGTGATGATTGCTAGTTAAATTTGTGCTAAATGTTAAGATGTGGTGATACGCAGTATTTGCCACCTTGAGTTAAGCAAGTGTTTTAGTGTGATAGACGTTAAACTTTGGTGTTATAAAAATGAATACTGATTTTTTTACCATTATTCA
>JBKJUH010000058.1:0-5754 GCA_046590075.1 Agitococcus sp. | reverse complement strand
TTTTAATAATAAATTTTAACGCTTGTTTTTGGTCGGCAGCAGGGCAGTTGTCTTTGTGTAAGAGTTCGGCTAATAAACGCTGACAATCGTCAGAATCTAAAATCGAAAAGTTGTTTTTTAGGCCACTGGCGGCTAATTCGTGGCGCAACATGGTTAAGCCTAAGGTATGAAAGGTCGATACCGTTAAACCTTTGGCGGCTGGCCCGCTGACCAGTTTGCTGACCCGTTCTTTCATCTCCCGCGCGGCTTTATTGGTAAAAGTGACGGCATAGATTTTATGGGCTTTAATGCCACACTCTTCAATTAAATAGGCAATTTTTCGGGTAATAACCGATGTTTTGCCTGAGCCAGCACCTGCTAACACTAAGAGTGGGCCATTAATGTATTTAGCAGCTTCTTGTTGACGGGGATTTAAGTTGTTCATGAGGACAGCAGCAGATAAGAAAAAGCGGCCTCATTGTACGAGGAAGGGGGATGGCGTGCAAATGATTGTCGGGGGTTGGTTTGTGAGTTGGCTTTAGTTTTGTAGCGCGTAGGCTGAGGCATTTTGCGCAGCTCATGTATTGCAACATGAACAATCATACGATGAGCGTAACATCACACCAAGGCATTAAGCATAAGTTGTATTGTGGCCTCATTGAGGCTAAAATGAGGCCACAAATTAGGAGTTAAAGCAGTATGCAAACCTATGTCAAAGCAAGAATTGATAGTGACTTAAAATCACAAGTCGACATTATTTGTAAAAAGATGGGTATTAGTATGTCGGACTATATTCGTCTGTCTTTTTCAAAATTGGTCAATGATAGCGAGGCAAAGCCGAATAAAAAAACGCAAGAAGCCATGCAAGAGCTGAGGGACGGCAAAGGCACAAAAACAAGCATTGATGACATCAAGGCGATTTTTGATAGAGCGTGACAATGAAGCAGCTAACGCAAAGTACAAAATTTAAAAAAGACCTTGAACGCATCAAAAAACGAGGAAAGGACAGGGAAAAGCTCTTAACGATTTTAGAAATACTAAAAAATGGCCAAGAAATACCCAAAGAATATGGAGACCATCCCTTAGTCGGTAATTGGGTAGGTTATAGAGATTTGCATATAGAGAGCGATTGGTTATTAATCTATGAGGTCACGGAAGATGAGGTCTATTTAGCAAGAACGGGGACACATACGGATTTATTCTAAAAATAATGGATGGTTGAAATGTCACGTTATGATTGGCAAGGCAAAGTTTGTCCACAGTTGTCATCACATTTGTGGTGACACTCGGCGCCGCACAAGACCTTTATGCGGCGGGAGAAGCAAGCGTAGGATTGGTAGAGGCACTAAACCCATTGTAATCAATTTCTTAGCCTCGTTATCTTTGCCGACCGATGATGGGTTTCCTTCGCCTACCCATCCTAAAAACTATAACGTTATACAACAGAAACTATTGATTTTAATAGATTTAACTCCTAAATCCACTTCCCATCACTTCCTTTTTAACCTAACTCGTGTAATCTCAGACGGCGCACCAAAACGCATCGGAGGCCCCCAATAGCCTGTACCACGACTCGTATATACCCACAACGCATCCAACTGCTTTAGCCCTGCCGTAAACGGTTGTTGTAACCGTACCAAATGATTCCATGGCCAAAACTGCCCACCGTGCGTGTGTCCAGACAACTGCAAATCAAAGCCTGCATCAGCCGCCGCTTGTGCCGACCTCGGTTGGTGCGCCAGCAATAATTTTGGGCTATCTGCTGGTGCGCCTGCAATTGCCGCGATTGGATCACTGCGATGGTCTGGATGGAACAAATGCCCCGAATAATCCGTTACCCCTGCAACTGTCACCGATTCACCTTCGTGACTCAACACCACATGCTCGTTCAGTAATACCGTCACCCCTAAGCGTCGTAGCTCAATAATCCAGCTTTCCGCCCCCGAGTAATACTCATGGTTGCCCGTCACAAAAAAAGTGCCATGTCGAGTAATTAAATCCGCCAGTGGCGCAGTATGTGCGGATAACTCAGGTACGCTACCGTCCACCAAATCCCCCGTAATCGCCACCATGTCGGCATTCAGCCCATTCACGCGCTGCACTATCGCCGCCAAATAATTACCTTTGATGGTCGGCCCGACATGAATATCGCTCAGTTGGACAATAGTGAAACCGTCCAGCTTCGCAGGTAATTCAGGCAGGAGTACTTCGACATCGACCACCTGTGCCGTACGTCGGGCAAATACTAAACCCATTAATGTGATGACGATGGACAGCCCAGCAACACCCACAGCACTCGCCCGAGTCATCATCTCTGGCACTGTTCCTACCAGCAAAGCATACAAGCCTAGCCCCACATCTCGTAGTATCGTCAACACCATCAGCCAAGAAAAAAAGCCCATTGATAGAGTCGACATCCAACTCAATAACGGATGATTGGTGCGCCAAAAACGCGGCACCATCGGTATCAACAAACAGGACATCAGCAACACCAGTACACCGATGACTTGTGCAGGCAGGGGTAACCAAGGCAGCAAACGCAGACCAACGTAGGTATGCACTACCACCAATACAGACAGAAAGACAATAAGAACGGGGCGAATTTTCATGCAATCGGCCAGCACAATGGCAGGCACTTCCTCTATAAGTTTAGGGCTTACGCGGTTATCGCTTATTTGTTTACATTTCAGCCGCTTTAGGCAGCTTTGTTCACAAAACTCGCTAATCGCGGTGCGATGCGTAGTCCGGAGTTAATAAATCGGTATTTAGTTTGTGGGATGCTTGGGCGATGAAATCTCAACATTGAGTTAAGCAGTGCCACGAATTATAGACTACAGCCGTTGATGAAGATGATGGGTTTCGTAACTCAACTTATTCTACGTTTAACCGCATTAAAAAAGGCGACTCAAAAGCCGCCTCTATCAAATCACTTTCTGCCAAATCGCTCCATCAACTTATAACCCACTTTAAATACGGTATCGTAATGATTCGGTAATAAGCGTTGTACGGCATCTAAAACTTTGGCATCTGTACCAATCAATAACCGTTTTTGATTTTTTTCAATTGCCCGAACAATTTGCCGAGCTGCTTCTTCGGCAGAGGTGGAAGCCATTTTGTCAAAATCAGCCGCTAATTTTTGCGGACTGACCGCATGGCCGCCAATGTCATTATGAATACGCGCATGACGGACAATATTGGTTTTAATACCACCCGGATGCACACAAGTGACATGAATATTCGTACCGTTTAACTCTTGACGTAGTGCCTCAGTAAAGCCTTTGACGGCAAACTTACTGGCGTTATAAGCCGATTGTGACGGCACGCTAATAATGCCAAAAATACTGGAAATATTGACGATATGAGCATCGTTTTGCTGCTTTAATTGTGGCATAAAGGCTTCGCAACCGTTGACGACACCCCAAAAGTTAATGTTTAACACCCATTCAAAATCTTGGCGGCTCATGGTTTCGACATTTTGTGACAAGGCAACGCCTGCATTATTAATGATGACGCTGGCATTACCTAAAGCGCGGCCAACATTGTCGGCAAAGGTTTGTACTGCTTGACGGTTTGCCACATCAACGGTTGCGCTATAGACTTTTACGCCGTGTGCGGAAGCAATATCGACGGTTTTTTGTAGGTTGTCGGCATTAATATCGCATAATGCTAAATGTGCGCCTTGAGCTGCCAGTTGTAAGGCTAAGGCACGACCAATGCCAGAACCTGCGCCTGTAACAACCACGACTTTGTTGGCTAAACTTTTCATAAATACCCTCATCTCTTTTATAGGAATGACTTTGTTATAAACGGTCTTGGAAAAATCAGCGAAGTAGGTTGGGTTTCAACCCAACATTTTTGGGCTTTCTCGCCTGTATAATGACCTTAGCGTTTTAGAGTATCAATCTTGCGCTAAAAAGCTAGTACCAACGTGCAAGATTTTAGTGAATCAGTATTCATCTACAAAAAGCGCGTTTTGTACTGATGGTTTCTGTAGTGAGATGGTCATAGAATGTGTAAAATACGCGCCGCAAAACTGGAGAGCTTTATGGGACACAAAACCGCACTTTATGGCGAACACCTCGCCCTCAATGCTCGCATTGTTGATTTTGGTGGCTGGGATATGCCTGTGCAATACACCTCAGTATTGGCAGAGCATCATGCGGTGCGCCGCGCAGTGGGGATGTTTGATGTCTCGCACATGACTTTCTTAGAATTGACTGGCCCCGATGCCGTTGCCTATTTACAACGTATTTTGGCAAACGATGTCACGCGTCTTAAAACCGCAGGTAAAGCCTTATATTCAGCCATGTTAAACGAGCAGGGCGGTGTCATTGATGATTTAATCGTCTATTCGCCAACTGTACAAAGTCCGAATGTGTGGCGGATAATTGTCAATTGTGGCACGCATGATAAAGATATTGTGTGGATGTTAGCCCATGCCGCAAAGTTTCGCGTCAGCTTGAGAGAGCGTACCGAGTTGGCGATGTTGGCGATTCAAGGGTCTAAAGCCTATAGTGTGGTGAGTGATATTTTAGGTGCAGAAGCGGGCGCAATTATTCAGTCTTTAAAAGCCTTTCAAGGCCGTGAATATAACGATTGGTTTATTGCCCGAACGGGTTATACAGGCGAAGAAGGGCTAGAGATTTTAGTGCCTGAAGCCGAAGTCGCCAAATTTTGGCAACAATTATTAGCCGCAGGCGTATTGCCTTGTGGTTTGGCCGCACGAGACACTTTGCGCTTAGAAGCAGGCATGAACTTGTACGGCAATGACATGAACGATGATATTTCGCCCTTAGTCGCTAATATGGCATGGACGATTGCATGGGATCATGATTTTATAGGCAAAGCGGCGTTATTAGCCGAAAAAGCAGCAGGCGTTAAGCAACAATTAGTCGGCTTAGTATTGCAAGATAAAGGCGTGTTACGCGCTCATCAAAAAGTGATTGTTGATGGCGTGGGTGAGGGTGAAACCACGTCGGGTACGTTCTCGCCAACGATGGAAAAATCCATTGCCTTTGCGCGTATTCCTGCGGGCGATTTTAGCCAAGTGTGGGTCGAAATTCGGGGTAAGCGTTTAGCAGCAACGGTGGTTAAGCCCCCCTTTGTGCGTCTTGGTAAAGTGTTAGTTTAAACCCTCACCCCAGCCCTCTCCCTCAGGGAGAGGGGGCTAAGTTCTCTCTCCCCGAGGGAGAGAGTTAGAGAGAGGGCGGAATTCATGTTAATTAAAGAGAGATAACGATGAGCAATACTCCTACTGACTTAAAATATGCCACTAGCCACGAATGGGCACGTTTAGATGGCGATATCGTCACCATTGGTATTACTGACCACGCCCAAGAAGCCTTAGGCGACTTGGTATTTGTTGAATTGCCAGAAGTTGGCGATAACGTTAATGCGGGCGACGAAGCAGGTGTGGTTGAGTCTGTCAAAGCCGCATCTGATATTTACGCGCCAGTGTCGGGTGAGGTGATAGAAATCAATCCCGCTTTAGAAGATACCCCAGAGTTAATCAATACCGACCCGTACGGCGAAGGTTGGATGTACAAAATCAAAATCAGCGCGGTAGAAGAGCTAGACGATATGTTGTCTGCCGATGAATATGATTCGCAAGTTTCTGCTGAGCATTAAGTGGTTTTTGTTAAACATCGTAGCCCGCATGGAATGCGGGGATTCAGGCAGTGTTTAACGATTAGTCATTGTTTTGGCGTGTTTTGTCCCGTATTGCATTATAGGTATCTACATAAGTTTTGAGTGATGAATGAGTCAATAAAATGC
>JBKJUH010000045.1:0-3037 GCA_046590075.1 Agitococcus sp. | reverse complement strand
CCTGAGACTTGCCGTTCTATGACGGGTAAAATTTCTAAGGGAAAGTCGGTCAATACTGTGCCTGTTGGCAATACTTGGGCGACGGCTTTTTGGGTGGATAGTTTGATTTTTAAGGATGCTAAATCACGGCCAATGGCTAAAATTTTGCCTTTTTCATCCTCTACTTGAATATTAAACAAGCAATACGCAGCTAAACTTTTGTCGCTTTCTTGCCAATCTTCGGGTGTTAGTCGTAAACCTCGCGGCACTAACAATCGGCTTAATACTTGCGTTAAATGTTCATTAACTGGCGTAACGGTAGGCATATTTGCCAAAATTACTTTCACAGTATCAGGAACAGGCACTAATTGCCGCCTAAAAACTTTTGGTAGTCCTTTCAGTAAGGCTTCGATTTTATCGGCTAATAACGACGGAATCAGCCACGATAATGCCGCCTCCGAAATCTGTGCTAATACGGCATGGGGAATACGAATAGTGACACCATCGTCAGCTGCACTGGGGTCAAATTTATAACTTAACGGCAAGGCTAAGCCATTGATATTTATTTCATTTGGATAGGCATCAACGGTAGGCAAATCATCTTCGGTAATCAGTTCATCGGGATGGCAAAAGAGAATATCGGGATTTATGCGCTCTGCTTCCTTTCGCCAAACCTCAAACGTGTGAGTATTAGCAACGGTGTCAGGAATTCGGCTGGCATAAAATTGAAATAAAACTTCATCATCCACTAATAAATCACGTCGACGTAATCGGTCTTCAACATCGGAAATATCATCAACTAATTGGCGATTATGGGCAAAAAATGGGGCTTTGAGATTAACTTCACCTTCGACTAAAGCACGTCGAATAAAAATCTCATGGGCTTCTTGGGGATTAACCGTTTCATAATTGAGTTTACGCTTGGGATTAACAATTAAACCAAATAACGACAACTGCTCATAAGCAATCACTTTACCTGCACTTTTTTCCCAATGTGGTTCATAAACATGGCTTTTCAGTAGATGTTTACCTTCTTGCTCAATCCATTCAGGTTCTACTTTGGCATTGGTACGTAAATAAACTTGGCTAGTTTCGACAATTTCTGCTGCCATTAACCACGGTGTAGTTTTTTTATATAATGATGAGGCAGGGAAGATTTTTGCTTTTTGATTACGCGCAGCCAAATATTCTTTGTCGTCATTTTTATGAGCAATCGACGATAAAAAGCCCGTTAATAAGGCACGATGAATAGTTTCATAGTTAGCAGGCTTTTGATTACGTTGCAGATTTAACTCTTTGCAGACAATCAATAACTGATGATGGGTTTCGCGCCATTCGCGCATGCGTAAATAGGAGATAAAATGCGTTTTTAGCCATTGTTTACGTTGGTTTTCGGTTAAGTCGCCTCGACAATCTTCAAAACTTTGCCATAACTTCACAAAAAACAAAAAGTCTGAGTCTTTATCTTTAAATAATAAATGTTTTTGATCGGCGGCTTGTTGTTTTTCGGGAGGACGCTCACGCGGATCTTGTGTGCCTAAGGCACTAATAATAATCAGAATTTCTTCTAAACAGCCCGAATGTGCGCCTGCAATTAAAATGCGCGCTAAACGGGGGTCTAAAGGAAAACGGCTCAGTTGTTGTCCTAAAGAAGTAATTTTTTGCTCTTTATCTAAAGCGCCTAACTCTTCTAAGACACGTAAGCCATCATTAACAAAACGACTGTCAGGGGGCTCAACAAAGGGAAAACTACTTATATCGCCCAAACCTAAGGCATACATTTGCAGAATTACTGCCGCTAAATGGGTACGACGAATTTCAGGCTCAGTAAATTCGGGGCGACTTAAAAAATCAGCTTCGCTATATAAGCGAATACAGACACCTGCGGCAATACGTCCACACCGACCTTTACGCTGATTGGCTGCCGCTTGTGATACCGCTTCAATGGGCAATCTCTGCACACGAGAGCGATAGGAATATCGACTTATACGCGCAAAACCCGAATCAACAACATAATGAATATTAGGAACGGTTAACGAGGTTTCGGCAACATTGGTGGCAATAATAATGCGCCGACCTTTGCCCGTGGGATGAAAAATTCGTTGTTGTTCGTTAAGGGATAAACGTGCATATAACGGTAAAATTTCGGTATGGGGCGGGCCAAATTTACGCAAGGTATCGGCTAATTCACGAATTTCCCGTTCGGTGCTGGCAAAGACTAAAATATCGCCCTGCCCTAATTTACCTTGACGACGGGAATGGTCAATACATTCTTCGACAGCATTAACAACGGCACGCGGTAAGGCTTCTTCTAAATCCTCAAAGGCATCGTCTTCGTCAGAAGTCACGCTATCGCTGATAATCGGGCGATACAGCACATCAACAGGAAAGGTTCGGCCTTGTACTTGGATAATGGGTGCATCGGCAAAATGACGGCTAAAACGCTCTACATCTAAAGTTGCAGAGGTAATAATCACTTTTAAATCGGGGCGTTTGGGTAATAACTGGCGTAAATAACCTAATAAAAAATCAATATTTAAACTACGTTCGTGGGCTTCATCAATAATTAAAGTGTCGTAAGCATTCAGATAACGGTCGTTGCTGAGTTCGGCTAATAAAATTCCATCGGTCATCAGTTTGACGTAACCATCGGCATGAAAGGCTTCGCTAAAACGCACTTTGAAACCAACAATCTCACCTAAGGGCGAATTTAACTCCTCGGCAATACGTGCAGCAACACTTCGGGCTGCCAAACGTCGAGGTTGGGTATGGCCAATAAAACCATAAACTCCACGCCCTGCTTGCAAACATAACTTGGGTAATTGTGTGGTTTTGCCTGAACCTGTTTCGCCCGCTAAAACAATGACTTGGTGATTTTTAATGGCATGAATGATTTCTGCGGCACGTTGGCTAACAGGTAAATCATTATTTAAAGGTAAAGCAGGCATGGCTTGTTGGCGACGTTGTGCCTGTTGTTGCGATTGTTGTAGTTGTGCTTGTAACTGACTGCTGGCAGCCGCTAATTTTTCATCGCTTAATTGTCGTAAACGCTGCCAAC
>JBKJUH010000174.1:0-4910 GCA_046590075.1 Agitococcus sp. | reverse complement strand
AAATTATTAGGGTCTTGGGTGATATGCCCTGCAACAACCGCTTCACGGTCTTTTAATGGCCACGGAAAACTGGTAACAACACGCACCGTAAAATTGCGGTCGTTATCTTCACGACTTAGGGCAACCACTTCTTTCGTTCTATATAACCATTGGTCTGCGGATTCAGTATCCGTAATCAAAGCGACCATACCCGTCAAACTACTTTTGACAGTCGTGACTGCTTTAAAGCCATAATAAGGGCTATCAGGAAGTTGATAAGACCAAATTTTAATGCCTTGTTTATCTAAGATAAGTTGCATGTTTTTTAGTTCTGCGGCAAAGATTTGTTGTGAAAATAACGCCAAAATCATTAATAAGCCAATGACTTTTTTCATGGATAACTCCTCCAAGCAGCATACGGCAACATAAGCATCGCAAAAAACACCGATAAAAGATTGACGAGTTGCGCCATAATTTGTGCGTTAATCGCATAAAATCGCTTTACACCTAAAAATATAGGCACATTGAGCATAACCAGAAAGCCAAAAAAAACATTGGCCAACAACTGCCTGCTGTCAATTGAGCAACATACATGAACACACCCGAAGAAAAACCGCGCATGGATAAATGGCTATGGGCAGCACGTTTTTTTAAGACACGCTCATTAGCTAAAGATGCCATCGAAAGTGGCAAAGTGCATAGCGAAGGCCAGCGCGTCAAAGTCAGCAAAGACGTTCGGTTGGGGATGATACTGACTATTCGACAAGGTTTTGAGGATAAAACTGTAAAGGTGCTTGCTTTAAGTGAAGTTCGGCGTGGTGCATCCGAAGCCCAAGCCTTATACGAGGAAACAACAGAGAGTATTCAGAAGCGCGAAGAACAAGCAGTACAACGTAAAGCACAAAACTTAGCGCATCCTGACCATCGCCCAAATAAAAAAGAACGTCGGCAGATTCACCGATTTCAGGATTCTTGGGGCAATGATTAAACTCATCACAAAATAAGCAACCATCTAGTCTAACAATTTCATCGTATTTTGCAAAAAAATCGGTAAAATCGACCTCTTATTTTTATTCAGTTTTTAGTCGCCATGAAAAGTCAGCTGCAAAGTCTTATTGATATCGCCATTCAACAATTACAGCAACAGCACATCATTCCTGCTGATTGGACCAACAAAAGTACCTTAGAGCGAACTAAAGATAATACCCATGGCGATTGGGCAAGTAACCTAGCCATGGTTGCTGCTAAACCTGCTGGCTTAAAACCGCGTGACTTAGCCGAAAAAATTGTTGCCGCCCTTCCCACTAACGCTCTTATTAGCAAAGTAGACATTGCAGGGCCGGGTTTTATTAACTTTTATTTGCAAGCACAAGCCGAATTTGCTGTTCTTAACCAAATTTTAGAGCAACAACAACAGTTTGGCCGTAGCCAATATGGTCAACAGCAAAAAGTGCAAGTTGAATTTGTGTCTGCCAATCCAACATCGTCATTACACGTTGGCCATGGTCGTGGTGCAGCGTATGGCATGACGGTAGCCACCTTATTAGAAGCCATTGGTTATCAAGTTGAGCGTGAATATTACGTCAACGATGCGGGTCGGCAAATGGCCATTCTCGCCACCAGTACCTTTTTACGTTATTTACAATTGAATGGCGCCGAGTTCAAATTCCCCTCCAATGCTTATAAAGGCGATTATATTTTTGATATTGCCAAAGCGGTGATTGCCACTGACGGCGACAAATGGCAACAAGATAGTGTGGCGGTGTTTGCTGATGTACCTGCCGATGAAGTTAAAAACGAAGCAGGCGAAGTCATTTATGGCGACAAAGAAGCCCATATTGATGGCTTGATTGAAAACAGTCGCAAACTATTGGGTGATGCGGGTTATGACGTATTTTTCCGTGCCGCGCTAGACAGCATTTTGGGCGATATTAAAGACGACTTAGCCGATTTTGGTGTCACTTACGACCAATGGTTTTCAGAAAAAACACTGGCCGATGATGGTTCGATTGCTAAAGTCGTCAAAATTCTTCAAGACAAAGGCCACATTTACGAAAAAGGTGGCGCGTTGTGGTTTAAATCTACCGACTTTGGCGACGAAAAAGACCGTGTGGTGGTGCGTGATAATGGCCAAGCGACTTATTTTGCCTCAGACATTGCTTATCATCTCAATAAATACGAACGTGGTTTAGATAAAATCGTCAATATTTGGGGTTCTGATCATCACGGTTATATTGCCCGTGTTAAAGCTGCTATTACTGCATTAGGCTTAGATTCCAACAAGTTAGATGTATTATTAGTGCAGTTTGTCACCTTATGGCGTGGTGAGGTGCAAGTACAAATGTCTTCGCGTTCGGGGCAATTTGTGACCCTGCGTGAACTGCGTGAAGAAGTCGGCAACGATGCCGCTCGTTTTTATTATGTCTCGCGTAAAAGCGAGCAACACATTGATTTTGATTTAGATTTAGCTAAATCACAAAGCAAAGATAATGCCGTGTATTATATTCAATATGCCCATGCGCGTATTTGCCGTGTATTTGAAAAACTAACCGAAAAACAATGGACGTTTACCCTTGCTGACGGCCAACATGCCTTACACGCCTTATCATCAGATGTTGAACGTGAATTAGTGAAAAAACTGGCGGCGTATCCTGAAGTGGTGCAACAAGCAGCATTGGCATATGAACCCCATCAGCTGTCTAACTATATGAAAGATTTAGCCAGCCACTTTCATGGTTGGTACAACGATCACATTGTTTTACATGAAAATACCGATACGCGTAATGCTCGGTTATTATTAAGTACCGCCGTCCAACAAGTATTGGCCAATGGTTTAGGTTTATTGGGTGTTAGTGCCCCTTCTAAAATGTAGTAGAGGCTATTCGTGTTCAAATACGGCAAAAAGAAACCCCAAGGTGCAACGCGTCATGTACCTGCAAAAACCACTCATTCGGAGGATTCATCCTCAATTCCCAGTTGGTTATTGGTCGGCTTTGGTACAGCCTTGGGTCTTTTTGTCGCGCTTATGCTGTATATGTGGCAACCGTGGCAACCCAGCCCCTCCACCGTTACCCCCGAAGAAGCACCGCCCAAACCTGCCGAAGCTAAAGAAGGCCCACGTTTCGAGTTTTATGATTTATTACCGAATCAAAAGGTCAATACTCCTGCGGAAGTGACTGAACCCACCGCCGCCACAAGCTCGCCTACGCCAACAAAAACCAACACAGAACCGAAAAAGCTCGATGAACTGAAAACCAATACGCTAGAGGCCAATAAAACACAAAAAGATAACGACGCTAAAAAGCTCAAAGAAAAACTCGCCAGAGAAAAAACCAAAGCCGAGCAAGAAAAACTCGCCAAAATCAAAGCTGAAAAAGATAAAGCCATTGCCAAAGCAGAACTAGCAAAAGCGGCAGATAACAAAGTTAAATACACCTTACAAGCAGGTTCGTTCAAAACCTCTAAACAAGCTGACCAACGTCGCGCTGCCATTGCCATGTCTGGCTTACCCGTTAAAGTGTTAAAAGTGACTATTAAACCGGGTGAAGATTGGTATCGTGTAGTCGTAGGCCCTTTTGCGGGTAAAGATAAAACCAGCGAAGCCCGTCAATCGTTAAGCAGCGATGGCATTGATAGTTTGATGGTGAAGCTGGATAAGAAATAAGCTACAGCCCTTCACCCTTCGACTTCGCTCAGGGAACAAGCCGTTGGCTGAGTTAGTAGCATGGATTGGCGAAGAAAAGCCATCATTGGCTGGCAAACAACCTATATCAATGGATGAATATCAACCATTGAATGGATGATATTCATCCGCCACACGCCAAAATACATTTCACGCCAACTGCGCCGCCACCACGACAATCTCCACCTTATAATTGGGATTCGCCAACGCTGCTTGTACACAGGCTCGTGGTGGTGCAAAGCCCTTATTCAACCACGCATCCCACACTTCATTCATAGCTGCATAATCAGCCAAATCTTTTAGATAAATCGTTGTCGATAATAAATGATTTTTATCGCTACCCACTTGCACCAATAAGCTATCAATCATCGCTAATACTTCGGCTGTTTGCCCTTGAATATCGAGGCTGGTATCGTTTGCCACTTGCCCTGCCAAATAAACCACCCCTTGATGAATCGCGGCTTCGCTATAACGGGTGGCCACATGTAAGCGTTGAATGGTCGCCATGAAATACTCCTAAAAAAATTAATCTTGTTAATCAGCGCATAATCTACCAACCAATCCGCCAAACCATCCACAAAACCTGTAAAAATAGCGGAATAATCAATAATACACATTGAAATCACACCAATAGCCCCTATCTTTAACAAGAATTTCATCAATTTTGCTAGGAACAGCGATGACAACCATTGTTTGTGTGCGCCGCGGCAACAGTGTGGCACTCGGCGGAGACGGCCAAGTCTCATTAGGCAACACCGTCATGAAAGGCACTGCGCGTAAAGTGCGGCGCTTGTATCACAATCAAGTTATCGCAGGTTTTGCAGGCGGCACAGCCGATGCGTTTACTCTCTTTGACCACTTTGAAGCCAAACTCGAAAAACACGGTGGCAATCTTATTCGCTCCGCTGTTGAATTAGCCAAAGATTGGCGTACTGACCGTACCTTACGCCGTTTAGAAGCGATGTTGATTGTCGCCGATAAAACCGCGTCTTTTATTATTACAGGTACAGGTGATGTCTTAGAACCAGAACACGGTGTTTTAGCCATTGGTTCAGGCGGCAATTACGCCCTCGCTGCTGCACGCGCCTTATGCGAAAACACCGATTTAGATGCCGAAACCATCGCCAAAAAAAGCCTAAATCTGGCAGGCGACATTTGTGTTTATAGCAATCACAATCACATGATTGAAGTCATTACATTCTGAGGACAGGGACAATGAGCAGCACCATGACTCCGCGTGAAATTGTTC
>JBKJUH010000358.1:0-5640 GCA_046590075.1 Agitococcus sp. | reverse complement strand
TTTTTGTACCTTAAATACAGATAGGCTTCGACTCGGCTCACCCAACGTAATAACTCCCTGAGCAGAGTCGAAGGGTGTGTGGAGCCATACTCAACAAACCCTAAGATAGTCACAAATTATCTAACTTTTAATTCTGAACCTAAATCCATTTTGGCAGCAATGGTTTCACCCATCGTCACACCCAACTTACGGATTAAATTATCCATGGGATTTTTGCTTTGCGTGTAGTTGACTTGCTCATCTGTGCCTATTAATTTAGCCACAGATTTTACCGAACCAAAACCATCGGCTAGACCTAACTCCACCGCTTGCTGACCTGTCCAAAACAAACCAGAAAACATTTCTGGTGTTTCTTTAAGACGCTGACCACGGCCTTGTTTAACCGCAGTAATAAATTGCTGATGAATGGTATCAAGCATTTTTTGCACATGGGCTTTTTCTTGCGGGCTAACGGCAGCCATAGGATTCATAATGGCTTTATGAGAACCAGCAGTCATGGTGCGGTCTTCAATACCAATTTTTTGTGCCAAACTTTGCACGCCAAAACCTTGCATAATTACGCCAATAGAACCGACTAAGCTGGCAGGACTGACATAAATTTGGTCAGCAGCGGCGGCAATATAATAGGCACCCGATGCGCCAAGATCGGTAATCACTGCATAGAGTTTTTTATTCGGATATTTGATCCGTAATTGACGAATAGCATCATAAACATAAGCCGATTGTACAGGGCTGCCACCAGGGCTATTGATACGCAAGACCACGGCTTTGCTGTTTTTGGCTTCAAACGCCTCAGTTAAGCCACTAATAATGTCGTCAGCATTGGCATCTTTACTGTCGGCAATTTCACCATCTAGCTCAACAACGGCAACGTGGTCTGCTGATGCATCCGTTTTTGCCCCATGTTTACTCGGCGTTGCCACCATAATAATAATGGCTAAAATATAAGCAAAAGTTAACAACTTAAAGACAATGCCCCAACGACGCGCTTTACGTTGCTCGTCTACCGAAGCCATTACCGCTTTTTCTAAAATTTGCCATTCACGGCCATTATTATCACTCATGAAAACTCCACTTTTCTGTTGATTTAGGATTGATACAAACCCAATGCACCGCTTTTAACACAATAATTCTTGCAGTTGATAGGCACTATCAACAATGGCCAACGGTTGATACGATTGCAAGACCTCAACACTATGCACACCATAAGAGACACCAATACGCGGCATCGCTAAACGTTGCGCCATTTCTAAATCATAACTGGTATCACCCACCATAACAGCATCATCTATGGCAATAGACGTATACGCCAGTAACTCTTGCAACATTAAGGGATGGGGTTTGGACACAGTTTCATCGGCACAACGAGTGGCAATAAAATAATCACCCAAACCTGTTTGCGCTAATACTCTATTTAAACCTGCACGGCTTTTACCTGTCGCAACAGCCAATAACACACCCTGCTCACGCAATTCTGTCAATAACTGTCTTACTCCTGCAAATAATTGCACTTTTTCTGGCGCACCCAACATAAACTGTTGCGCATATTGCTGGCGAATTAAATCACACTGCGCTTTTGTTGCCTGCGGAAATAAAATCGCCATTGCCTCTGGCAGTCCCAAACCAATAATATGTCGAGACGCAGCCATACTTGGAATCGGTTGCTCCATGACTATTGCTGCCTGCTGAATACTGTCAACAATATGAGCCACCGAATCCATCAATGTGCCATCCCAATCAAAAATGACTAATTTATGACTTGGCATGACGTAGTGTCTCTAATACTTGAGTCAGTTCTGCTGCTAAAGGACAATGTAATCTAACAGGGGCTTCTTCGTTAGGTAGTTTAAAGGTGAGGTCACGCGCGTGTAAAAACAAGCGATTTAAGCCACATTTATCTTTGGCTTCTTTGTTTTTTTCGTTAGGCGCGTATTTATCATCGCCTAAAATCGGATGACCTAAAAACTGAGCATGCACCCGAATTTGATGAGTACGACCCGTTAGCGGCCTTGCTTCTACCAAAGTACAATGTTCAAAACGCTCAATCACTTTAAAATGCGTTTCTGCGGCTTTACCTTCACGAGACACACGCACGACGCGCTCACCCGAGGCTAAGTTGGTTTTATCTAAGGGCGCAGCGACTTTATGATTTGCACCTTTTAAGTTGCCTGCCAACAACGCGACATAGACTTTTTGCATTTTGCCGTCGCGTAATTGCTCGTGCAGATGACGCAAAATACTGCGTTTATCGGCAACTAATAACAAACCTGAGGTATCACGGTCTAAACGATGCACCAGTTCTAAAAATTCTTTAGTGGGATACATGGCACGTAAAGCTTCAATCAAACCATAAGCGACACCACTGCCACCATGTACCGCTAAACCCGTGGGTTTATTGATGGCGATAATGCCATGCTCTTGGTACAAAATTCGGTCAGACAGTGATTGTGACAATTGTGAACTTGGTGTTGCAGGTGCTGCCGCTTCACTCAAACGTAACGGTGGCACACGGACAATATCACCAATCTGCAAACGATATTCGGGCTTAATTCGACCTTTGTTCACGCGCACTTCACCTGTACGCACAATGCGATAAATTAAAGTACGTGGAGCACCTTTGAGCTTGGTGAGTAAATAATTATCAAGGCGTTGGCCGTCTTCATTTTCGGTAATCGTTAATAAACGGGCGGCTAGGCTACTGTTATCTTCGGTCATAGTCATCAGTCATAGAATTGTGCAAATTTTGGTCAAATTAAGGAAGAAGTTGACAAACCAACAAACATTAACAAACTTAAGCCCTTGGCTCGCATAAAAAAAGTGTGAGCTTTGCGTGGAGTCTGATATAGTTCGGTCAGCCAACCGTTCGCGTTGTGAAGTCTAACAGCCTCGAACTTTAACTGTCGAAGTGTTAGCAAATGGCGAGCGGATTATATAGGCAAACACGGTGCTTGTACGGGCTTTTATGAAGCGGATAACGATTTAACGACGGTGGTCATTTCTTACCGACGTTAAGAATGTTGATAACGCGCCCATAGCACCAAAAAATACGCAGCTTACTTAGGCTGCAAACTCCATTGACATACTCGTCGTGGACAGTTTGAAACGAATTTTTGAGCAATCCCCCTCGGGTTTGCTTTTGCGATTAGTCTCATACGGACTTTCGCCCAAACTTATTTTTTGCCCAAACCGAGCCGTTTGGGTGGCCGACAAATAGGCCCGTCGTTTCTCAATGTTCTATGCGCGTGTGTCACTATTTAGGTGACATCTATTAATGAAACGTATGTTAATCAATGCGACGCATGCTGAAGAAACGCGCGTCGCCCTCGTCGATGGTCAACGCTTATATGACTTTGACTTAGAACATCACTCCCGCGTTCAAAAAAAAGCCAATATCTATAAAGGCCGCGTCACGCGTGTCGAACCCAGTTTAGAAGCCGCATTTGTTGATTTTGGTGGCGACCGTCATGGTTTTTTACCGTTAAAAGAAATCGCTCGTGAATACTTCAATCGTAATCCGCGTGATGTTGGCCGCATTACTGTTCGCGATGCCATTCAAGAAGGCCAAGAAATTATTCTCCAAGTCGAAAAAGAAGAACGTGGCAATAAAGGCGCGGCTTTATCAACTTTCATTTCTTTAGCAGGTCGTTATTTGGTATTAATGCCGAATAATCCACGTGCTGGTGGTATCTCTCGTCGTATTGAAGGCGAAGAACGTGAAGAATTAAAAGAAGCCTTAAACTCCATTAATATTCCTGCGGATATGGGCGTGATTGTTCGTACCGCTGGTTTAGGTCGAAGCCCTGAAGAGTTACAGTGGGATTTAGACTATTTATTGACCTTGTGGAAATCCATCACCCAAGCCTCAAACCACGCCGCACCGTTCCTGATTTATCAAGAATCGAATGTTATTATTCGCGCCATTCGTGATTATTTGCGTGATGACATTAGCGAAGTGTTAATTGATAGTGAGGCGGCTTATAACCAAGCCATTGAGTTTGTTCGTCAAGTGATGCCGCATTATCAAAGTAAAATCAAACTCTACCGTGATTCTGTGCCCTTGTTTAATCGTTATCAAATTGAAAGCCAAATCGAAACTGCGTATCAACGTGAAGTAAAATTGCCCTCGGGCGGTTCGATTGTTATTGATCCAACAGAAGCGTTGGTGTCGATTGATATCAACTCCTCACGTTCGACCAAAGGTAGTGATATTGAAGAAACGGCACTTAATACCAATATGGAAGCAGCGGAAGAAATCGCTCGCCAAATTCGTTTGCGTGATATTGGCGGCTTAATTGTCATCGATTTTATTGATATGACTCCGCCTAAACATCAACGCATGGTCGAAGATAAACTGCGTGACTCGTTGTCGATGGACAGAGCGCGGGTACAAATTGGCCGTATTTCTCGTTTTGGTTTACTGGAATTATCTCGTCAACGTCTGCGCCCTTCTTTGGAAGAAACTAGCGGTTTAGTCTGTCCACGTTGTAATGGTACGGGTGTGATTCGTGATGTGCGTTCTTTAGCATTGTCGATTATGCGTGTTATGGAAGAAGAGGTTTTAAAAGACCGTACTTCCGAAATTCAAGCGCAAGTTCCTGTTTCTGTTGCCGCGTTTTTGCTCAATGAAAAACGTGCGCAAATTTCCGCTTTAGAAGCGCGTAGTGGCGTGCGTATCATCATCTTGCCTAATCCGCATTTAGATACCCCACATTATGAAGTGTCTCGTATTCGTCATGATCAATCGGATGATGACCGCGAACTGCCTGCATCATTCCAACAAGTGGAAAACTTCAAGCCCAGTTATGAAGATAACGGTTTGTATAACCCTGAAGAAAAAACCACTCCGCGCCGCCAAGAAGCGGCAGTAAAAACCATTCAACACGAAACTCAAGCACCTGCGCCTCGTGTTAGCCCCAACACCGCTAATGTTATCGTTAAAGCCGAAGAAGCACCAAAAGCTGCCGAAGCAGACAACCAAAAAGGCTTTTTTGCGTGGTTTACCAACTTGTTTAATGGTCAACAGCAAACTGCTAACGAAATTGACAGCAAGTTGCAACCTAGCCCTGCACCCGTTGTCGAAGTCGTGCCTGAGCCTGTTGTGGCTGCTGTTCCAGTTCGTGAAGCGCGTCCTGCCCGTGAACCACGGCCAGCACGTCAAGATGGCGACTATCAAGCACGCGACTCACGTCCTCAACGTGAACCCCGTCAACCTCGCCCTGAAAACGACTTCCGTAATAACGAAACGCGTGATGTCCGTGAGCCGCGTCCGCCCCGTCAACCACGTCCAGAAAACGATTTCCGTAGCAACGAAACGCGTGATGTTCGTGAGCCGCGTGTGCCGCAACAAGATCGTCAAGAGCCAGCTCCACGTCCGCAACGTGAACCGCGCCCACCGCGTGAGCCACGTCAACCGCGTCCAGAGCTGAGCGAAACGGTTAACGCGCCTATGGATACGCAACAAAATCCGACCTTTGGTGGCGAAGACCAACAACACCGTCCCCGTCGTGACCGTCAAAGTGGCCACGGCTTTAATCGCCGTCAACGCCCACCGCGCGAACGTGACCCATTGGTATTGATTGAAGCAGACACATCAGAACAGCCTACTTCTCATGTACCTGTGGCTGAAGCGGTGGTTGTGTC
>JBKJUH010000324.1:0-20691 GCA_046590075.1 Agitococcus sp. | reverse complement strand
ACTACACGCTTGACAAAATGCTACAGGCTAAATTTCGCGATACACAGGTCGATAAGTTTGAGGTAAAAAAATTCACCAGTGATTTGAGTGCACAAATGGATCGCAATAATATGCGCGACCGTAAACTGGACGATTTAATGGTGATACGTCGTGAAGGGGATAAAACCATTATTGATTTGGATTATGAAGAGCGTAAAAATTTAATGTCTAATCTAGACATGGTTGCCCATTTCAAAAAATCGTACTCTTCTGAGAAACCAGACGGCTATAAAGAATAATGTTGTCAACCACACGATTAATGCAGGCGTTGGGTTATACCTTTACAGACGAAAAGCTACTAAAACTGGCTCTTACTCATCGCAGTGTCAGTGGCAATCACAATAATGAACGCCTAGAATTTTTAGGTGATGCTATATTAGGCATGATTATCGCTGACTATTTATACCTTCATTTTTCCCAAGAAAAAGAAGGGCGCTTAACCCGTCTGCGCGCCAATTTAGTAAAGCAAGAGAGTTTGGCAGAAGTCGGGCGCAATTTAAAACTCGGTGATTATCTGAGTTTAGGGGCAGGGGAGTTAAAAAGCGGTGGTTTTCGTCGTGACTCTATTTTGGCCGATACCGTAGAAGCATTATTAGGCGCAATTTATTTAGACTCAGCAAGTATTGATGTTTGTCGGCAGTGTTTATTGACATGGTATGGTGCTAAATTAAAGGCTATCACTACTGAACCAAGCCTAAAAGACCCTAAAAGCCGACTGCAAGAGCATCTGCAATCACGTCATTTGCCTTTGCCTATTTATAGCGTCACTGCGGTATTGGGTGAAGACCATAATCAAACCTTCCATGTGCAATGTCAGGTCGAAAATGCCGATTCTGTACACGGGAGTGGTATTAGTCGTCGTTATGCCGAGCAAGCGGCGGCCACTGCCTTATTAAAACAGCTGGGTATTGAGTAAAACATGACCGAACAATTGATCGAGAATTTTTTTGGTGGCGCAACACAAGCGGTAGATGTCAGTAATTATCGTTGCGGCTTTGTTGCCATTGTTGGTCGTCCTAATGTCGGTAAGTCCACGTTATTGAATCATTTATTAGGCCAAAAGCTCTCTATTACCTCGCGTAAGCCGCAAACAACTCGTCATAAAATTTTGGGCATTGTCACCCAAGATAAAGTGCAAGCGATTTATGTCGATACGCCGGGAATGCACAAGCGTGAAGCACGAGCTATTAACCGTTACATGAATAAAGCCGCGCAAAGTGCGTTAAAAGATGTGGATTTAGTGCTGTTTGTCGTTGATGCGATGAAATGGACACCCGATGATGATTTAGTGTTAGAAAAATTAGAGCATACTGATACGCCTGTGATTTTGGTATTGAATAAAGTCGATACCGTTGATGATAAAACAGTGTTATTGCCGTACTTAGAAGCCTTAAATCAAAAACGCCACTTTTCCGAAGTTATCCCATTATCAGCCTTAAAAGGCCATAACTTGCCGCAATTACATGAAGTGGTAAGCCGTTATTTACCCTTTGCGCCACCGTTATATGGCGAAGATCAAATTACTGACCGTTCGCAACGCTTTTTGGCCGCAGAAATGATTCGCGAAAAAATCATGCGTCAATTAGGCGATGAAATTCCTTACGATTTAACTGTACAAATTGAAAGTTTTAAACTCGATGGTCGGATGTATCGTATTGATGCCACTATTTTGGTTGAGCGTGATGGTCAAAAAGCCATTGTCATTGGCGAAGGCGGCCAAAAGCTAAAAATGATTGGTCAAGCCGCGCGTGTGGACATGGAAAAAATGTTCGATAGCAAAGTCATGCTCACCTTATGGGTCAAAGTCAAAGGCGGTTGGTCTGATGACGAGCGCGCCTTAAAAAGTTTGGGTTACGGCGATATATGACACCCACGGTCGAGCTATGTCATGCCTATGTGCTGCATAGTCGGCCGTATCGAGAAAAAAGCCGACTGGTTGAGTTTTGGACTTTAGAGCATGGCCGAATCAGTGGTGTCATGCGCCAACAAGTGCCACCGTTGTTTCAACCTTGCTTAGTAGCATGGCGCGGTAAGAATCCCTTAAAAACCATTTCGCACTGCGAAAGTGTCGGCTTACCGTTGATGTTGATGGGTGATGCGACGTTCGCGGGTTTTTATCTCAATGAATTATTAGTGCGTTTGTTGGCGTTTGAAGAGCCGCACATTGAATTGTTTGCCTTGTATAGCGAAAGTTTAGCGCAACTGAATCAACGCGAGTTACTAGAGCCGCTATTACGTCGCTTTGAGCGTAGCTTGCTTGCTGCACTAGGCTACGCCTTCAATTTTCACCATGATGTGGCTGGTCAACCGATTCAAGCCGAACAAAGTTATGTTTATCACCCCGAACAAGGTTTTGTCTTGGCCTATGCACACGCGCCTGAATGTTGGCGCGGACAGACATTGTTGGCAATTGCCCAAGAAGATTTTAGTCAGCAAGCGACACGGCAAGCAGCAAAATTAATTTTACGGCGCGCATTGGCGCAGCAACTCGGTTCAAAACCCTTAAAAAGCCGTGAGTTATGGCAGAGGACACCATGAGTAATATTTTATTAGGCATTAATATCGACCACGTTGCCACGTTGCGCCAAGCACGCGGCACACGTTATCCCGAACCTCTACACGCCGCTTTATTGGCGGAAGAAGCAGGTGCGGATGGTATTACTTTACATTTACGTGAAGACCGTCGCCATATTCAAGAACGTGATGTACGTATGCTCAGCGGTTTATTACAAACACGGATGAATTTAGAAATAGCCGTCACCGAAGATATGTTGCGTTTTGCCGAAGACATTAAACCTGCGCATGTCTGCTTAGTGCCAGAACGTCGCGAAGAATTAACCACGGAGGGTGGTCTAGATGTTGCGAGTCAAATGGATAAAATCAAAGCGGCGTGTCAGCGTTTAGGCCGTCTAGGCATAGATGTCTCATTGTTTATAGACCCTGATGCTCAACAAATTGATGCCGCCATTGCCTGTGGTGCACCCACCATTGAGTTGCATACTGGGGCTTATGCCGATGCCCATTCACCCGCACAACAACAAATTGAACTACAACGATTAATTGTAGCCACCGACTATGCAGCCTCAAAATTAGTCGTCAATGCAGGGCATGGTTTGCATTATCATAATGTTCAACCCATTGCCGCTATTAAAGCCATGAATGAATTAAACATAGGTCATGCGATTGTTGCTCATGCCTTATTTGTGGGTTTTAAGTCGGCAGTACAAGAAATGAAAGTATTGATGCTGCAAGCACGATTGTTATAGCTAAATTGGGCGCAACGCTTGCGCCCTTTATTGGGTGGAAGTCTTACTGCTCTAATTCAATACTGCCCGACACCTGCACATTCAATCGACTTTCACCCGCCGAATAATCAGCGGCAGGTGCGTCACTCGCCATTTCGACTTTTGCTGTACGCATCATGTACATGGGTTGTGGTTGATTATTGTTGGTCGTTCCTAAATTCATGTGCACCAACTTATAAGCTTTAGCACCCCACGCGCCTTTGATCTTATCGGCACGCGCTCTAAAAGCGGCGACGGCTTCAGTAATGAGCTGATTTTCTAACTCTCTGCGTGTCTCAGGGGCGACACTAAAGTTCAAATTATTTAATTGCAGTTTGCCTTGCAATTGGCTAATTAACTCACCCGCAGCTTTAAAATCCTTACTTTCGACTTTGATTTCGGCACGACCACGCCAGCCTTCCAAACGGTTTTTATCATTATAAATCGGATAGGTTTGTTGATTACCACTGGTTAACTTAACACCTTTGAAATGAGCACCCATTTTCAAGGCATCGTTGGTGATGGTGGTTAGGTCTTTGGCCAATAGCGCAGGGTTTTTATTGTTTAATTCAACACTCAAAGTGGCAAACAATAAATCGTTGGCGATTTCTTTTTCGACTTCAGTTTGAAAGTCAATACGTTGGTAGGTGAGTGGAGTATCAGCAAAAGTAGGAACATTTGTCATTAAAGCCGAGAGTAAGAGAGCACTTTGTTTTAACATGGTGGTTGATTCCTAATTAAATAAACTGGTCGCCAGTTTACGAGATAAGAGGTGATAACTCTAAGCGAGTCCCGTAATTAACGATGAAAAAGCGTAGAGATTTGTTTAGGCTTTGCCACGTTCGGTCAGACGTTTTTTCTTTTGTGAGCGTTCTTGATGTTCCATTGAATGGGCAATACAAGCAAAAGCACAAAGTAAAGTAAACAATAACGCATTGGCTGGAATTTGCAGGTTAAAGTCGGTGCTAGAGTGAATCATTATACTCATAATGCCCATCATTGCCGCAAAGCCCATGCCTTTTAATATAGCGGTGCGTCGTTGTAACTGTGCTTGAATGGCGCGAGTAAAACTATAAATAACGATTAAGGCAAATATTAAGCAGCCAATAAATCCATATTCAATACCAAACTGCAAAAAGTCATTATGAGTAAAATGATAAAAAAAATAAGATTGATTGTCGCGATAATTCGGAAAAATACTGTAATAACTGCCAGCCCCAGAGCCTGTTAACCAAAAGTCGTGCAGTACGTCTATACTGCGTTGAAAAACGTAGGTACGCTCTTCTTTGGTGCTGTCAGTGGTTTCTAAACGAGCCGCCAATTGGTCTAAACCGAACCACGACCCCAAAATCATGACATCAATGGCAATAAGGCTGGCAAACAAGATGGCTAATGAGCGTGCTTTATGACTTTTACGATATAACAATAAACCTAAAACGCCACTTATTCCTAAACTGACAAAAAAAGCGGTATTTCCCATTCGGGAGTGAGATAACACCAGTGCCACAACCATTAATGCTAAAAATACCCTTAAACGTGCCTTGCCACTTAATAAGGTAAAGACAAAATTACGTACAATGGCTCTAAAACCAGTAAAATTGTCGTTATTTAATAAGATATGGCTGACTAACAAACCAACACCAACGGCAATGGTCATTTCTAAATAACCCGCAAAATTATTTCGACTGATAAAAGTGCCAGTAGCGGAGCTAATCCCTTTATAGGCAATGTCTCTTATATGCAAAATATCAAACGAAGCACCACCTAAAACCACTAAAACACCATACGCCGCTTGTAATACTCCACTAATCACTAATAGTTGCGCCATGTGATCTAATCGCTCTGGTGTATTAATTATGGCTAATGACAAGGTAAAAAATAGGGCATAAGCCATGCTTTTTTGCAGTTTATACAGTGTTGCACCGTTGTCTAAGGTTAGGCTATGCCATGCATCGGCAGGAAAATACAGCGAACTATGAGGGGAGAGAAAGGCCAGCACAGTGGGTGGTAAAGGTACTAATTGTAAAGCAGACCACAGCGGAATTGCCCAAAAAAGTCCAACAATGACTTTGTTTTGAAGTAGTGCGTTGGGTAGAGGAAGTTCTTTTGATAGGCTTAGAAGCCACAACAGACCTAAACTGGCAATTAGAAACTCTAATAAAGCAGCAGACCATATACGATGGCTACCTAAAGGCAGGGGCGACCAAATAATAATAATACATAATAAAATAAATAAAAAACGCTGCATAAATTAAAGTTTAAAATGAATTGCAAAGTTACAGGCATAAAAAAGGGTCTTTGTAGACCCTTTTTTATTGACGAGAAGCTTAAGAACAGGTTGCAATCGTAGGATCACAAGTACTGCCACCACCTCCACCAGTGCTACCACCAATATTACCAGTAGTGTTGCCAACACCATTGCTGCCTTCACCAGAGCCATTAAAAGCACCAGAACCTTCGCCATTATCAGCACCAGCATTAGCAACAGTAAAACCACTTTGATTTAAGCCAGCTGTGATGGACGCTTCACTAGCACCTGCGTTTTTGGCAGCTTTAGCGATGGCTTTAACTTCAGAAGGCGTAGCACCCACTGATGCAGCAGCTACAATTTCGCTAGCAAATGCAGGAGCGGCTTTAATAGCTGTACTAGTTGCAACTGAACGGCTTACGCCCTTAGACATAGCAAATTTTACGGCTTCACCCGCTCTAGCTGGCTCAGCGGCGCAAAGAGCAGTCAGTGCCTGCACAGCAGAAACACCTTCTGACATTAATTCTTCCATCGCTTGTTCAACACTTAAACCTGCATCTAGGCCTTTCTTGATGGCTTTTTTAGCATCGGCTGGTGATTTTTGCGACTGACTGTAAGTAGATTTGGTTGAGCCTTCACCAGCAGCATAAACAGCAGACACAGGCAGTACAAAGGTAGATGCCAACAAAATTCCGAATAATGACTTACGCATGGGAGTAGCTCCTTGGATGGATAAAATTAGCGTACGGACTATAGCTCAAATCCTAGACTAAGCTGAGGGCATTAGCAAGTGCCAATTTGTTCTCGGTGCTTAAAAGTCCGACAAGCTGAGAGTTTTTGTCGATATCTATTTAAGGTGTACGGCTGCTTGAAATTTGAACGCTAATTATAATACAGGCAGCTTTGTGCACTAAATAGATATCTTGTAAAACAATCGCTTGGTATTTATAAATACCAACGATTTAAGCCGATTTGTTGATAAGCATCCCGCTGTTCGGTACTTGGTAACCAATATTGATAAGAAGTGGTGGCACTTACCAAAAAATCAAATAAGGTTAAATGGCGACGCAGTACGCGTGTTAAACGATGCGGCAAGATGGGATTAAAATGGCCAAACCAGCTAAATAATTGGCGCGGATTTTTCTTTACCCATATCCAAGAGCCCATTTCTAAGGTAAATGGTAGAAATATATGCTGATTACCACTTTGTAATTGGACTTGATATAAATAATCCCACAAATCACCGTGAGTCGTGTAATTGAGGGATGTGACAAACATAAGGCGATATAGCAATAAATGAAGATTTTTGAGAGTGATCTTTCTCGACCACAACAAAAAACCCGCATAGGCGGGCTTTTGACAAAACAAGCAACTTTAAATTAAGCCATTGCTTTGATGTGTGCGTTCAAACGGCTTTTATGACGTGCAGCTTTATTTTTGTGAATAATGCCCTTGTCGGCCATACGGTCAACAACAGGTACAGCAGTAGTGTAAGCAGCGGATGCTAAGGCTTTATCGCCAGCAGCAATTGCGTTGACAACTTTCTTAATATAAGTACGCACCATGGAGCGCAAGCTAGCATTATGCTTGCGTTGATCTTCGTTTTGGCGCGCACGCTTTTTGGCTTGTGCAGAATTGGCCACGGTGGCACTCCTATGAATTCAAAAACGGGTTTAAACCCAAAATCAGGCGTGAGATTTTGCCGAGCGGTAGCCTTTAAGTCAAGAGATAACAGCACTGACTTTGCAAAACAGGCGCTTATTTTGTCATTATCTTGATTTATTAGCCAATAAATCAGCTTGTTGACTTTGCGATGGTGCATAAGTTGGTATGATTGTCCAAGTCTTATTGGCGTTTGGCTATATTTTGCCGTCATAATTCGCTACCATCGTCTGCTTTATTCATCCTCATTTATTATTCATGTCTAGCTCAAATACGCCTTCGAGTTCGCCCGAAACTAAGCCAGCCGCAAAAAGTGGCCTTTGGCGATCGACATTAATCGTCAGTGCGATGACCATGTTGTCACGTATTGCGGGTTTAGTGCGCGATATGGTGCTAATGAATACCTTTGGCGCGGATCGAATGATGGACGCTTTTTTAGTGGCGTTCAAAATTCCTAATTTTTTACGTCGATTATTTGCGGAAGGGGCGTTTGCCCAAGCCTTTGTGCCTGTGTTGTCAGAATATAAAAGCCAACGTGGTGATGCTGCGGTACGTGATTTGGTCAGTAAAGTGGCAGGTTCGTTATCGTTAATATTAATGGCGATTACCATTGTCGCGGTGCTGGCTGCGCCATTAATTATGTGGGTTTTTGCACCAGGTTTTAAGAATGATCCTGAAAAGTTTCATTTAGCGGCCGATATGCTGCAAATTACTTTTCCTTATTTATTGTTGATTTCGTTGACCGCGTTTGCTGGCGGCATTCTCAATAGTTATGGCGCGTTTGCCTTATCGTCGGTTACTCCTGTGTTGCTGAATTTAGTAATGATTGCCAGTGCCTTATTTTTAGCACCGCATTTTGATATTCCCATTATAGCCTTAGCGTGGGGCGTATTGATTGCTGGTTTGGCGCAGCTCGCCGTGCAAGTACCTGCTTTATATAACATTGGTATGTTGCCACGTTTTAAAGTCGACTTTGCCGATGAAGGCGTAAAGCGTATTTTTACCTTGATGCTACCTGCGATGTTTGGCGTATCAGTCAGTCAAATTAATTTATTATTAGATACGATTTTAGCGTCATTTTTGATAGCAGGTTCGGTGTCGTGGTTATATACCGCCGAGCGTTTAACCGAGTTGCCGTTAGGTTTGATTGGTATTGCTGTCGCGACAGTGATTCTTCCGTCGTTATCGACTAAATATGCCGAAAAGTCGGACGTGGAATTTAGGGCGATGATTGATTGGGCGTTACGTATTATTGTGTTGGTGGGTGTGCCTGCGTCTTTAGCGATGTTGATTTTAGCTGAACCGATGATTGCGACGTTATTTCATCACGGGAAGTTTTCAGATAATGATGTTTATAAATCTGCGGGAGCATTACAGGCTTTATCGGGCGGTATTTTGGCATTTATGCTGATTAAAGTCTTTGCCCCGTGTTATTACGCTCGTCAAGATGTGAAAACACCTGTCAAAATTGGCATTATCGCCATGATTAGCAATATGGGTTTTAACTTGATGTTGGTTTGGCATTGGCATCATGTTGGATTGGCGTTTGCTAGTACACTGTCCGCATTTTTAAATGCAGGCCTGTTGTATTGGGGCTTACACAAAAAAGGTATCTATCGCCTTGATAAACATTGGTTGGCCTTAGGTGCGCGTTATTTAATAGCCAACATCGCAATGACTGTCGTGTTAGTAGTCATCACCCCGAATATGGATTATTGGCTGGGAGCAGGCTGGCATTATAAAGTGACTTATTTATTGGGAGTTTGTGCGGCAGGTGTGGCGACTTATTTAGTGGTTTTAACGATAGTGGGCTTTAAGTGGCGTGACTTAAAACATTGATTGTTGCGGGGAGAAGTACAATAATAAGGACATATATGTTGAGGTATTAGCACTATGCAGGCAATTAGTTATACCGCGTTACGCAATCATTTGGCGAATGCTTTGGATAAAGTCAATGATGACCATGTTCCGATGCTAATTACGCGTCAAAATGGGAAGGCTGCGGTGTTGATGTCTTTGGAAGATTTTCAGTCTTACGAGGCAACGGCCTATTTAATGGCCAGTCCTAAAAATGCGACACGTTTAAACCAGTCGATTGCTGAGATTGAAGCAAATACAGCAATGGCTCATGAGTTATTAGACGAATGATGCTGACATGGGCAACGTGTGCGTGGGACGATTATTTGTATTGGCAACTCACCGACAAGCAAACCTTAAAGCGTATCAATATGTTGATTAACGACATTAAACGCCAACCGTTTACGGGTATTGGTGATCCTGAGCCATTACGTCACAATTGGTCGGGTTATTGGTCACGACGCATAGATAAGGAGCATCGTCTTGTTTATAAAGTCACGAGCGAAGCCGTAATTATTGCTCAATGTCGTTATCACTATTAAAGAACTGGACTGACGCATCGCACTGCGATTAGCGCGTTTTGCAAACATAAAGCAGCCCAAAGCGGCTGAAATGTGAGTAAATAAGCGATAACCGCGTCAGTCCTATTAAAAGACAGATTGCCCAATGAAACTTCTACGCCACTGGCAGCGACTACAGAACTTAGCACCAAGTGTGGTCACCATTGGTAATTTTGATGGTGTCCATCGTGGGCATCAAGCCATTCTGCAACGCATGGTGACGATTGCCCGTGAGCAGCAATTAAAAATGGTGGTGATGTTATTTGAGCCGCAGCCGCAAGAGTTTTTTCAAGGAATCAATGCGCCATCACGGTTAATGCACTGGCGTGAAAAAGTCGAAATCATGCGCGATTTAGGCATAGATTATGTGCTAATCGTGCGTTTTAACGCTGCTTTTCGCGCACTAACCGCGCAAAACTTTGTTGACCACGTGTTGTTGCCCTTATATTGTCGGCATTTAGTCATTGGCGATGACTTTCATTTTGGCTGCGACCGTACTGGCGATGTAAATTTTTTACGGCAAGCAGGCTTGATCTCAGGTTTTGCCGTCGAAAGTACCTCAACTATTGTGGTGAGTGATGAACGTATTAGCTCTACGCGTATTCGTGCTGCCATTAAGTTGGGTGATTTTGCCTTAGCTGAACAACTATTAGGCCGACCTTTTTCTATTGCAGGCCATATTAAACATGGCGACAAAATTGGTCGTACCTTAGATTTTCCCACGGCCAATATCTCGCTAAAACGACAAGTGTCACCGTTAGCGGGAATTTATACTGTCAAAGTCTGGGGTTTGGCCGATAAGCCATTATTAGGCGCGGCAAATGTGGGAACACGCCCTGCGGTGAATGGCCGCGAGAATCGAATTGAAGTGCATTTATTAGATTTTCAGGGCGATATTTATGGTCGCCTGATTCGTGTGCAGTTTTGCCATAAACTGCGCGACGAAACCCATTTTCCGTCTTTAGATGCCTTAAAAGTGGCGATTGCTCATGATGTGCAAGCGACACGCGACTATTTTGAATTACACCCTCACCCCGACCCTCTCCCGTAGGGCGAGGGGGTAACATGAATTTATTGAGTTTCAGCGAGTAAACCGTAACCATGACTATTGATTATAAAAATACCCTTAATCTGCCCGAAACAGATTTTGCCATGAAAGCCAATTTAGCCAATCGTGAGCCAAATTGGGTCAGAGACTGGCAAGCCCATACGCTATACGCCAAAATTCGTGCGGCTCGCGCTGGTGCGCCTAAGTTCATTTTGCATGATGGCCCTCCGTACGCTAACGGTAATATTCATATTGGTCACGCGGTTAATAAAATTCTCAAAGACATTATCATCAAATCTAAAACCTTATCGGGCTTTGATGCGCCCTATGTCCCAGGGTGGGACTGTCATGGTTTGCCCATTGAGCTGAATGTCGAAAAGAAGTTCGGTAAAGCAGGCGATAAAGTCACGGCTAAAGAGTTTCGTCGTCACTGCCGTGAGTTTGCCTTAGGACATATCGAAAACCAAAAAGCGGACTTTCAACGTTTAGGTGTGTTAGGCGATTGGGATAATCCGTATTTGACCATGGATTTTCGGCAAGAAGCCGACATTATTCGTAGCTTAGGTAGCATTGCCGCCAATGGTCATTTGCATAAAGGCTTAAAGCCTGTGCATTGGTGTATGGATTGTGCTTCTGCGTTGGCCGAAGCCGAAGTCGAATATGAAGACAAACAATCTCATGCCATCGATGTTGCTTTTGCGGTTAAAAACCTTGCTGATTTTGCTCAACGTGCAGGCGTGGCGACTGTTCCTAATGCCGTGGATTTTGTTATTTGGACAACCACGCCGTGGACATTACCTGCTAACCAAGCGGTCAGTTTGCATCCTGAATTAGTCTATGTCGTGGTGCAAGCCGAAATTGACGGCCAAACGCGTGTTCTAGTCTTAGCGCAAGCCTTGTACGAAGCAACTTTAGTTCGTTATCAAGCAGAAAATATTCAGGTTGTAGCGGAAGTAGTGGGCGCAGCCTTTGAGCATGTCGCCTTACAACATCCCTTTTATAATAACCGTATTGTGCCTGTCATTGTCGGTGAACACGTCACTGCTGATGCAGGTACAGGCGCAGTGCATACTGCACCCGGACACGGTCAAGATGACTTTATTATCGGTAAAAAATACGACTTACTTGTGGATAACCCTGTGGATAACAATGGCGTGTTTCTGCCCAACACGCCATTATTTGCAGGAATGCACGTTAATAAAGCCAATGAACCCATTATTGACACCCTAAAAGCCAATGGTCGGTTATTAGCGTATGTCAAAATTCGACACAGCTATCCGCATTGCTGGCGCCACAAAACCCCCATTATTTTTCGTGCTACGCCACAATGGTTTATTAGCATGGAACAAAAAGGTTTGCGTGATGCCGCCATGAAAGCCATTGATGAAGTCGAGTGGTTGCCTGATTGGGGCAAAGCACGCATTGTGTCGATGGTTAACAATCGTCCTGATTGGTGTATTTCCCGTCAACGTACTTGGGGCGTACCGATTGCCTTATTTGTCCATAAAATCACAGGGGAATTGCATCCTCAAACGCTAGAGTTGATTGAAAAAATTGCTTTGCAAGTCGAAGAAGCGGGCATTGATGCGTGGTGGGATATGGACACGGCTGTTTTATTGGGCGCAGAAGCCGATAACTATGTCAAAGTCACCGATACCTTAGATGTGTGGTTTGACTCAGGTGTAACCCATTCGTGCGTGTTAAAACGTCGTGAAGGTTTAGGCTATCCTGCCGATTTATATTTAGAAGGTTCAGACCAACATCGTGGTTGGTTTCAATCGTCTTTATTAACAGCATTGGCGGCAAATGGCGACAAACCCTTCAAAACAGTATTAACGCATGGTTTTACCGTTGACGCGCAAGGCCGCAAAATGTCGAAGTCGATGGGTAATGTCGTTGCTCCGCAAGATATTATGAAAACCCTCGGTGCCGATATTATTCGTTTATGGGTAGCGGCCACGGATTATCGCGGTGAAATGTCGGTGTCTAAAGAAATTTTAGACCGTATGTCCGACGCGTATCGTCGTATTCGTAACACCATGCGTTTCTTAATGGCTAATTTGGCAGGTTTTGACCCTGAGCAACATTTAGTTGCTACCGACGATATGCTTGCCCTTGACCGTTGGGTCGTGGACCGCGCAGCCCAAGTGCAGCAAGAAATTATGGCAGGTTATGAGTCGTATGAGTTTCATCAGATTTATCACAAGCTGCATCATTTTTGCTCTTTAGATTTAGGCAGTTTTTACCTCGATATTATTAAAGACCGTCAATACACCACGCAAACGGACTCGTTGGCGCGTCGTTCGGCACAAACCGCCTTGTATCATATTGTTCATGCCTTAGTGCGTTGGGTTGCGCCGATTTTAAGTTTTACCGCTCACGAAATTTGGCAAGTATTACCTAAAGCAGGCGCAGAGTCGGTGTTTTTAACCGAATGGTATGACGGCTTGGCAACCTTGCCAGAAAATCAAGGCCAGACTTTATTAAGCCGCGATTATTGGCAACAAGTAATGGCGGTAAAAACAGCCGTCAATAAAGAAATCGAAGAAGCACGGAACCGTAAAGAAGTGGGTTCGGGGTTATCGGCAGAAGTCACTTTATATGCCGCGCCTGAACTTAAAACCTTGCTGGGTGCTTTGGGTGATGAGTTACGTTTTGTTTTAATTACCTCAGCGGCCACTTTGTTAGACGAAAGCAACGAAGGCCAAGCCACCGATGTTGTAGGCTTACGCGTCAAGGTGGTAGCCTCAACGCATAACAAATGTAGCCGTTGTTGGCATTATCGCGCCGATGTCGGTAGCCATGCCGCACACCCTGATATTTGTTTACGTTGTGTTGATAACGTGTCAGGGCAGGGCGAAGTACGTTATTTTGCTTAAGTAAAAGTTCCCTCTCCTTAATTAAGGAGAGGGTTAGGGTGAGGTTAAAGCAGCAAGTGTTTTGTCTTTGTTGTCCGTAAACCCCCTCCCAACCTCCCCCTTAAACGAGGGGAAGGAGCATCAAGAGAATAATATGCAACCGTCATTGAATCTAAAAAACTTAAACTGGTTACTGGTGAGCGTCGTTATCATCATCATCGACCAAATTACTAAACTGTATTTTAATCAACACTTGCAACTCGGCCAATCCATTGAATTATTGCCTGTGTTGAGTTGGACATTAGCCTATAACTACGGCGCGGCCTTTAGCTTTTTACACGATGCAGGCGGCTGGCAGCGTTGGTTTTTTGCCGCCATTGCTATAGTCGTGAGTTCATGCTTAGTTGTTTGGCTAAGCAAACTAGACCAGAAGACTAAATTTCTAGCGTTGGCGATTGCTTTATTATTAGGTGGCGCAATAGGCAATGTTTATGACCGTATTAGTTATGGTTATGTGATTGATTTTATTCATGTCCATTATCAAACTTGGCATTTTCCCATCTTTAATGTTGCCGATTGTGCCATTACCGTAGGGGCGATTATGTTGATTATTGACTCGTTATTTTTAGAGAAAAAACGGCAGGAGTCAGCAGCATGACCGACACGCAAACGCAACGTATTGGCAATAACAAAGTCGTCACTTTGCATTTTACCGTCTGTTTGGCCGATGGCCAGTTGTTAGATAGCACTCGCAACCGTAGCGAACCTGTGAGTTTTACCGTGGGTGATGGCAACTTAATTGAAGGTTTTGAAAAAGCGATTTTTGGCCTGAAAGCAGGTGATAAACGCTCGGTACTTATTCAAGCTAAAGATGCGTTTGGCGAATGGCAAGAAGGCAACGTCCAACGTTTTGACCGCTCTACCTTTGTTAATACCGAGTTAGAAGTGGGTGTAGTCATGTCTTTTGCCGATAAAAGCAAAGCCGAATTAGCAGGCGTGATTAAAGAACTTACCGATGACCAAGTCATTGTCGATTTTAATCATCCTTTAGCCAGTAGAGACTTGCTTTTTGAAGTGGATATCTTTAGTGTGCGCGATGCCAGTGAACAACCATTCACCGTGAAGTTGTGAGAAATAATATGGACATAAATTTAGCCAATCCTCGCGGCTTTTGTGCTGGCGTTGACCGAGCGATTGCCATTGTCAACCGCGCCTTGGAAGTGTTTGGCCGTCCTATCTATGTGCGGCATGAAGTTGTGCATAATAAATTTGTCGTTGATGACTTGCGCCAACGCGGTGCGGTATTTATTGACGAATTAGACCAAGTTCCCAACGATGCCATTGTTATTTTTAGCGCGCACGGTGTATCTAAAGCGGTACAAGAAGAAGCCGTACAACGCGGACTGAAAGTATTTGATGCCACTTGTCCATTAGTTACCAAAGTTCACATGGAAGTTACGCGTTATGCGCGTACGGGTACTGATGCCATTCTGATTGGCCATGCAGGACACCCCGAAGTCGAAGGCACCATGGGGCAATATGACCTACAATTTGGCGGTCGTATTTATTTGGTTGAAGATGAAGCCGATGTCGCTAAACTCATTGTCAATAAACCTACTGAACTGGCTTTTGTCACCCAAACCACCTTATCTGTTGATGATACCGCCCGTGTCATTGACGCCTTGCGCGCTAAATTTCCTGCTATTCAAGGGCCACGCAAAGACGATATTTGCTACGCCACTCAAAATCGCCAAGATGCCGTTAAAACCTTAGCTGAAAGCTGTGACATTGTGTTAGTTGTCGGTTCGCCTAACTCATCAAACTCTAATCGTTTACGTGAGCTTGCCGAGCGTATGGGGGCACAGGCCTACTTAATTGACAATGCCGAGCAACTCCAAAAAAACTGGTTTGATGAGAGTAAAACCATTGGTCTCACCGCAGGTGCGTCTGCTCCAGAAGTGCTGATTCAGCAAGTCGTTGCCCGATTGCGCGAATGGGGCGGCAAAACGCCAATAGAAATATCAGGCCGAGAAGAAAGTGTGGTTTTTACCATGCCTAAAGAATTACGCATTCCTGTGTCTAATTTATAGGTGACTTTGTCTTTGCTTCGACAGACAATACTACATAAGTATAAAATTACAAAAAAATGTATAAAAAAATCATAACTGACGCATTTCACCGCAATTGGCGCGTTTTGTGAGCTAAAAACCGTTACAAACGATTGTTTAGTGAACTAATAAGCGACAACCTCGTCACCTGAGATGCGTTTAGTTGTGACCAGAATGTAACAAAATATTAATAATAGACCTACTGGTCAAACTAAAAGTGCCGACTGTCGCTATGGGCTTGAGTCTCTGTTAGGGCTATCTACCATCGATGCATAGGTTTTACGCTTATCCCTTGTTGGGTGTGTTTGTTATGGTTAAAAATAAAGGTTTTACCTTGATTGAGGCAGTGGTCGTGATAACGATTATGGCCGTTACTATTGCCATTGGCGTGCCCGCTTTAAACAAGGTGCAAGCAAAAAATAGAATCAAAGGTACCGCCAATGAATTGGCGGCGGTACTAAAGCAAGGGCGAAGTGAGGCGCTTGCACAAAGACGCAACTTTCGGTTGGTGGCAATAAATGCAGCGGCATTAACTAATAAATGGGGTCGCGGTTGGCGATTGGTGAGTAAATTATCGCTGGCGGCTGCCACCGATAAAACGACGTTAGAGCAAAATATACTGTCTTCAACGATGAACATAAATGCTTCGCCAGCCTTGTCAGAATTGGTTTTTGTTGCTTCCACAGGAATGATTACTCTGGCAGATGGCACGCTAACAGATGTTGTTTTTAGTGTGTGTGATAGCGGCTTCGGCACGGGAATAGATGTGGCAATCAGTCGATTAGGAAGGATTGCAGTGACAAATCATACAACTTCAGCAACCTGTTCGCTTTGAGGTGGCTATGAATAAATTTACAAAAAGAAATCGTCATCAACGGGGTGCTACTCTCATAGAAGTGTTGGTTTCAATGTTTTTGTTGGGTGTCGCTGTTATTGGTTTTGTTGCCTTGCAATTGCGTGCAATGACGGCAACCAGTGAGTCTTCTTATCGCTCTCAGGCCATGTCTATCGCTCAAGATTTATCAGAGCGCATGCGTGCTAATTATGGAAAAATTGCTAAATATAGAACAACAAATTGGGTCGTTATGCCTACACAAGACTGTTATTCGGTCGCTACGCCTTGTACCGCCGATCAAATGGTTGATTTTGATATACGTTTAGCAAAAGAAGTGGCATCGGCATCGCTGCCCAATGGCAGTATCATCGCCAAAACGTGTGGTGGTTCGACAAATATTTGTATTTATGTTGCTTGGGGGGCAACCACGACGGCAACAGATGGAACGACAAGTGCCTGTACTACAGCTTCAGGTACCTACGTGAGCGGTATTCCAGAGTGTGTCATGCTGGAGGTTTATAATGAAACTTAAACTTAATAGGCATCATCAGCGCGCCTTTACGGTTATTGAGTTAATGGTTGCTTTAACCATTGGCTTGTTGGTTGCGTTGGCGGCAGTCAATCTGTTGATTACCAATCAAAAGACATTTAATGTGCAAAAAGGGCTGGGTGATGTTGGCGATAATGGCCGTTTTGCGTTGGAGTTTATTGCTCAGCAAGTGAGACAGGCAGGTTATGTGCCTCCTGATGCTAGAATAACAAATTGGCCGCAAATTATTGTTGCTGCTACTGACTTTCCGAGTGGCTCTGCGGCGGTAGTATCGCGGAATGATCTCGCTGCGCTAGCTGCACCCTCTACGGGTAAGCAAGGTGGTATAGGCTTAAGTGATAGATTAACAATTCAATATTATACACCTATAGATACGCGTGATTGCCAAGGTGATACGGTTGCTGCAGGTCGATATGTGCTAGCGCGTTTATTCTTGCGCGCAGACACCACGGCAGGCACAGGCTCAGCACTGGTCTGTGAGGGTGGTTCTCATTCAGGTGCAACTGATTCGACCCTTAGTGGCTTTGACTTAACGGATACCAGTGGCACGGTTTTGTTGGCATCGGTAGACAATTTTCAAGTGTTAATTGGGGTTGCAGATACAACCGCAGGTGCCAGTAATAGACCTAAACAATATATCACCGTGGCGGAGTACGCGGCGCTTGTGCCCAAACAGCCTGTCGCTGCTATTAAGTTGGGAGTGCTGGTAAGCTCTGCCGAAAAAACAGACAATAATGGCGCGGCATCCACTCAAGCACTTATGGTGCTAAACAAGACTATTGCCGCAGCAGAAATTCCTGCAGACAGCCGTATTCGGCGAGTCTTTACGAGCACGATTTCTTTTCGGAATGTTTTATAGGTAGGTAGTTATTATGGTGGCCAATAACGTATCAAATGCACGCACTCCGCAAAAAGGAGTCACCTTGATTACCGTAATGATTATTTTAATCGTGGTGACACTGTTGGGATTGTCGGCGATGCGTATGAGTTTGTCTAGCTTGGCGATAGCAACCAATAGCCAAGTCACTAATCTACTCTTTCAATCAGCGGATGTTGGTTTGGTGCAATTTGTCAATGAAGTCAATAAAACACCAAGCAATGCAGATTTTGGCAGTGGTGTTTTGGTGAGTGCTATAGCGCAAGAGGGTAAAGAGTTTTCCTATTGTGTAACGCCTAAAACGGGGGCGGCTAAAGTATTTAGCACAGGTGGATGTGATGTTACTAATGCCGATAACAATCAGTATTTAAGTGCGCGTAATGCAGTCGCCACCCAAGTCACCCTTAAAGTGATACCTAATGACGGCTTTTTGTTAGGCAGTGATACGAGTTTAGCGGCAGCTTTAGTGCCTATTAAACTATCAGTTTATTCTACCGCAGTTTTGCCAGCGTTTGGTTCGGCAGATAAAGCAACCATTAAAACGTGTTTAGCAAAGCCCAATGATGATCGTGCAGATCAGCCTGCTGCGGGTGTTGTTGCCGCCATAGATACAGAGACGGTAACGGATTGTTTAACCGATAACGGGGCAGTTTTTAACACACAGGTTGAAGAAGCAACCTATGGCTACAACTTTTAGCCAGTCATGACGCTGGCAAATATGAGGTGCAGAAAATGAACGCAATGCATAAAAAAAATAAAATAGCCGTAGCGGTCAGCTGCGCTTATGTTTCGCTAGTGTTAAGCCCCGCTTATGCCAGTGATACCGAAATTTATACCCAAGAAGCATCTAACAAAAGCGAATCACCCGTTGTTATGATGATGTTGGATACATCAGGCAGTATGGGATGGTGCATGGATCCATTGGATTTAAACGCTCCAGAGAGCACGGCTAACTGTAAAGACCCTACAAGGCGTAAAGATGCGTTAGTAGCTGCGGTGAAAGCAGTGTTGAATGGTAGTACAACAACTACGCCAGTGACGGTGAAGGCGTCAGGTAAGGTAAAAATGGGTTTGGCCACCTATCAAACGGTTGGTAATGGAGGTTTAATAAGATATCCAGCACGACCATTAGATGCGTTGGCTAATATTAACCCTAATGGCGATGCGAGCAGTACGGGGGTTAGTTCAAGTGCATTAACCATTAGCAGCACGGCTGTTGGTTTGTATTTTCCCGATGTGCAAATGCCAAGAAATGCCACCATTACCTCTGCTAAAATTACCTTTAAAGCAAAAGCAAATAGTACGGTTGCCACCACTAAATGGAATGTGGGGATAGAAGATATTGGCAATGCAAACTCCTCATTTACGTCACTGCCACTCAGCAGCCGCACTTTTATTAAACCGAGCACAGCACCTGCAGAAATTGAAGTTCCCTATTGGTCTGCCAACAGTACCTATGATGTGGAAGTAACGAATTTTGTGCAAAGTATAGCCAATAAAGCGACGTGGTGCGGTGGTAATGGCATGGCTTTTAAGCTAAATGATGCACTAGGTAATATGCGAGATGCGAGCGGTGTGCAGGCGATACTTACTGTGAATATGACGATTGATAAATCAGTCGCAACGTGTACAGATGTAAACTATGTGACAAACTATGTCTTGGGTGGGGTTGCTAATTCGGATACCGCTGATTCTACTCGATTATCACTAGATGATGTCGAATGGCCAAATGGAGCAAGTAATGCTACGGGTGTTTTGCCAACAGGCACAACCTTATCCCCTAACCTCATTGCATCAGGAAAGAAAAGGCAAGTAACCGTACGCTTAACGCCCGGCAACTCACCTGTAGTGCCAGCAGGTGCAGTCATTAAATCTGCGCTGTTAAAGTTTACCCCAAGTACAACAATAACCACGGCACAGCCCATATCTATTGATATATACAATAATGCTAATTTGCCGATATTTTGTAGTTCAGCCACGACATGTACAGCACCGACCTCCGCGTTAAAAGGTTCTCCTGTCGTTCTCACGGATACGATCTATACAAAGGATCAACAAAAAACGGTTGACGTTACATCCATGCTGCAATCCTTGTCATCAACGAGTGCTTTGAGTGTAGTCGGCTTTTTGTTGCAAAATAACGGCACTACCTCAGCAAGCACGAATATTTATTCTGGCAACAACGGCTCAGCTAACGCGCCAAGTATTTTAAGTAATGAGGCAACTAGAAGGGTTAGCCTAACAATACAATGGACGCAAAAAAACGTCACCAATATTAGTGCGTTAAAAACGGTGCGCGAAGAACTGACCAGCATCATAGATGGTCTGACTTTTACGAGTAGCACGCCCTTAGGAGCAGCTTTTGTAGAAACCAGTCGTTATTTATATGGCTTAACACCTTATTATGCAGTGCCAACGTTTGCTCCGCCAAATGCAGCGGCATATGACGCACTGAACAATAAATATATTTCACCACTAACAAATGCCAGCTCTTGCTCCAATAACTATGTTTTTATGCTGACGGATGGTGCTCCGACTAAACTTGCGGGCGTTATCGCTAATACTGCTGGCACAGCAGCGGCTACCGTTGCAAGTATTACACAGAAAGCTCTTGATGCCGATGGCTACTGTTCGACCGCAGGTATAGAGGATGATAATCCTGATACTGCCATGATAGAAACAGTTATTCCTAGAGCTGACATTAAGGCTTACGCTGAAGAAGGGAATGACGAAACTGGTTCTAAACCCGCTACTTGGTTGTGTTC
>JBKJUH010000316.1:0-3646 GCA_046590075.1 Agitococcus sp. | reverse complement strand
ATTTCCAACAATTCCACTTCAAATATCAATACCGAGTTGGGTGGAATAGGGCCTGAACCTTGCTCGCCATAGGCTAACGCCGAAGGAATGGTAAATTTATACTTAGAACCGACAGACATTAACTGCACGCCTTCTGTCCAACCGGGAATCACTTGATTGAGCGGAAAGCTAATCGGCTCTTTACGTTTGATTGAGCTATCAAACACCGTACCATCCAGCAATTTGCCTTCATAATGTACTTTTACTGTTTCTGTCGCTTTGGGTTTTGCGCCTGTACCTTCGGTAATGACTTCATATTGCAAGCCTGAAGCGGTGACTTTGACACCTGCTTTTTTAGCATTGTCAGCTAGATAGGCTGTGCCTTTGCTGACATTTTCAGTCACTGCTTTTTGATGCTTTTCTTCGGCTTCTTTTTTCAGACGTTCTTGAAAGGCCATAAGCACCTTTTTCATGTCATCTTCTTTGATCGCCGCTTCTTTTTTGGCATAACCATCTTTGAAGCCCGCCATGTAGTTCTCGGTTTCCAATTTAGGCACTGCTTCACTCATTGATTTAGCCTGCATATAACCAATACTGTAGGCTGCCTTGGCATCTTCAGTATCCATTTTTACTTTTTTATCGGACTCGCCTGGCATGTTACAAGCAGTCATGCTTGCACCCATCAAAACGATAATACTAGTAGCGAGGAGTTGACGTTTCATCATTGTTGCTCATTTCCTTTAAGGGAGTAAATTTGTGTTAACCACGTTTTTTGACAGGACGCTTCACACCTGCACCCGTATCTCTAGGCGGCAACCCTGTATGCTGGGTTAAAATCCGCCCTTTTTTGGCAGTCACTTTTAATGACACGCCCTCTTGTTCGCTGGAGTTCTTTTTGCGTGGGCTTTGGTAAGTACCCGTAACCGCAGGTTGAAAGGTCGGAATGAGATGATGTTTACCATTGCCAATTAAATCAGCACGTCCCATTTCTTTCAACGCTTCACGCAACATCGGCCAGTTATTGGGGTCATGATACCGCAAGAAGGCTTTATGCAAACGCCGACGACGGTCACCTTTTACAATTTCTACACCTTCGCTTTTGCGCGTCACTTTTTTCAGGGGATTTTTACCCGAGTGATACATCGCTGTTGCAGTCGCCATTGGCGAGGGATAAAAAGTTTGCACTTGGTCTGCTCTAAAGCCATTTTTCTTGAGCCAAATCGCTAAATTCATCATGTCTTTATCGGTTGTACCAGGGTGGGCAGCAATAAAGTACGGAATCAGATATTGCTCTTTACCTGCTTCTTTTGAGAAACGGTCAAACATTTGCTTAAACTTGTCGTATGCGCCTATACCCGGTTTCATCATTTTCGATAACACACCTTCTTCGGTATGTTCTGGCGCAATCTTCAAATAACCACCGACATGATGGGTCACCAATTCACGGACATATTCAGGCGAACGCACCGCGAGGTCATAACGTAAGCCCGAACTAATAAGAATCTTTTTGACACCCTTGAGACTACGCGCCCGACGATATAAATCAACAAGATGCGAATGGTCAGTATTCAGGTTTTCACAAATATCAGGATAGACACAGGACGGCTTACGGCAGGCGGCTTCTATTTTTGGTGATTTACACGCTAACCTGTACATATTGGCAGTAGGGCCGCCTAAGTCAGAGACAACGCCTGTAAAACCCGGTACATCACGCATTTTTTCGATTTCACGAATAATACTGTCTTCGGAGCGATTTTGAATAATACGGCCTTCGTGTTCGGTAATTGAACAGAAGGTACAACCACCAAAACAACCGCGCATGATATTGACCGAAAACCGAATCATTTCATAAGCAGGAATACGTGCATCACCATAAGCAGGATGCGGCACACGCGCATACGGCAAATCAAACACATAATCCATTTCTTCGGTGGACAGGGGAATCGGCGGTGGAGTCAACCACACTTCTTGTTCGCCATGACGTTGCACTAAAGCACGGGCATTGCCAGGATTGGTTTCAAGATGTAAGACCCGATTGGCGTGGGCGTACATCACTGGGTCGCCTTTTACTTGTTCAAACGCAGGCAGACGAATGACGGTTCTTTCACGTGGTGGCAACCGATGTTTTAAGGCATTACTCGGTTGGATAGTGACAATTTGCACATCACTTTCGGTTAGGCCTTTTTCTTTTTCGACTTCACAAACCGCTAAATCTTGAGTATTGACGTAAGGATTGATAATCGGGTCAACACGGCCTATTTCATCGACATTGGTAGAATCTAATTCAAACCAACCTTCGGGTGTATCACGACGCATAAACGCCGTCCCACGAATATCAGTAATGCTACGAATTTCATCACCATTGGCTATACGATGAGCAATATCAACAATGGCTCGTTCGGCATTACCAAACACTAAAATATCGGCTTTGGCATCTAATAATAACGAGCGACGCACTTTATCTTGCCAATAATCATAATGGGCTATACGACGCAAACTGGCTTCAATACCGCCCATGACAATCGGCACATGAGGAAAGGCTTCGCGCGTACGTTGAGCATAAACAATGGAACTACGGTCGGGACGATGACCACCCTGTCCATGCGGAGAATAGGCATCGTCAGAGCGAATTTTACGGTCAGCGGTGTAACGGTTAATCATTGAGTCCATGTTGCCCGCAGTGACACCAAAAAATAACGTCGGTTCACCGAGCTTTTTGAAATCTACTGCCGATTCCCAGTTTGGCTGGGCAATAATGCCGACTCTAAACCCCTGTGCTTCTAATAAACGGCCAATAATGGCCATGCCAAAGCTAGGATGGTCAACATAGGCATCACCTGTGACTAAAATAATATCGCAGCTATCCCAGCCCAAAATATCCATTTCGGCACGACTCATCGGCAAAAATGGCGCAGCACCAAAACACTCAGCCCAATATTTATCGTAGGCAAATAACGGCTTTAAGGGGGAAACAACAGACAAGCGGGACACAGACATGACAAACAACTCAAAAAACAACCTGCCTATTGTACCCGACTCTGACTAAAAAAGGCTTCTGCGTCGGTCGTCTTAAATAAAAACTTGCCAATTGTTTTTAGGCCGTATCTGCAAAAAAATAGGCCGAATTAGCCTACAACGATAATGTATGACAAAATAGGTGCATAAGTTATCATCAAGACGCTTTATTTATAATCAGCACTTCAGTCATAATCGATGATTGACTACCGCTTATCGGATAAGCACCCACCTACACTCGCGTATGTGGCGCAATAAGCGTGAAAGATTACAAAAAACAGTTCTAGGAAGTTGTCAAAGGTGTCTATTGTGTCTAGTCCGACCAAAGCTACAACCGAAACAAACAGTGGCGAAAACCTGCCGCAACTCATCTCGCCTAAAACCATGGCGTATATTCATAAGGTCTTACAAGAGCGTCCTTTTTTTCTTTATTTTGAAAATGATATTGAATCGCGTTTTTATGCCAAACGAGCCGAGGAATATCGACGCTTGGTATCGGTCGGCAAGCTCATCTTTTTTGTCCTTTATAGTTTCATTGCTACCATTGCCATTAAAGCTTTCCCTGTGGCGGTTATGGCTGACGAACAGTTTGTCTTTAAGTATGTGCTAATTCCCATCGGTTTATTACTGGTTTTTGTGTTACTAGTAGCAG
>JBKJUH010000301.1:0-2948 GCA_046590075.1 Agitococcus sp. | reverse complement strand
ATCGCTTTTTTATTTTATTAAAGATCAATCAGGAGTGTTCCCTGAACGGCTATCTTAGCCTAAGCAATCGCTCATCTCTAGTCATTTATTCAACAAAAATGGTACATCCGTGTATGGCAACCTAGCCCATCCTAAACATAACCCCAACCACCCGCTTTCCCTGCACAGGCCATCCTAGCCACTCACTAAATCGTTATTTTTCCCGCAAACCACTCCAGACAATACCGTCACATAGTACATTCGCCCCCAAACTTATCATTGGGCTATGTGCAGGTATGGTATAGCAGCTTAAACTATCGTCTTGATGATGCACGCAATCGGCCAACTTGCGCCAACAACGCTGCATTGTCGTGGGTGTTCCCACCAATAAATACACACTTTTTTGAATACGTAATGCCTCACCTTGCAAAATTTTTGCCGCCTTCCGCAAACGTCTGGCATCGCTAATGTCATAACAAATAATATATTCCGTCATCATTTATCTCCCAACTCACTTAACAATACCGCCTCAAAATCAAAGGGCTTGCCTTCTATTAATTGGCCCAGCTCACGCATTTGTTGCCACATTTTTTTACGTAAACTACCTAACAGGGTTTCATACGCCTGATAAAAACGTACACGCCCTGCTTTATTCAGTTGGCACATTTTGTCGGCTTGGCTAAAGTCTTTAATGGTTAATACTTGCTCAGACACTAAACGCCAACATAAGCGATCTATTTCGTGGCGCAACGGCTCTACCAAATCACACGCTAAAGACTCGCGGCCATGGTCTGGCACATGATAAAAACCCATATACGGGTCTAGCCCTGCCGCGTGCAAAGCCAATACTGCTTCGCTGTGCAATAAGGCATAACCCAACGACAATAACGCATTAAAAGGATCTTTAGGCGGACGACGATTACGGCCATCAAAACCTAAACTGGGCGGCAATACGGAAGCAATGGCTTCAAAATAACAGGCTGCCGCTGCGCCTTCTAAACCACGCAAGGTGTCCAGCGAGCTGCATTGGCGTAAGGGGGAATACATAATGCTTTCAATGCGCCGAATGGCATTGTGCAAACCTAATTTGACTTTGGGATGTAAAGCCGCCATTTCTTTTAAGATCAGCACATGGCCATGTAGTTTTTGCGACACCAACTGACGGGCATAGCTCACACACAGTAAGGCTTGTTGACTGATTTTATATTGTGCTTGCCGACGCAGCGCGTCTTTGCCATATAACGGCATTAACAAGATTGGCTCAGCTTTATAGCCGTATAAAATCACCACACCAATGCCATATTCACCCAACTTAGCTAACACGCTAGCACTTAACAGCACGTCGCCCTGCAAAAAAATACGTTTTAACGGGGCGAGTGGTACGGTATTAACGCGCTTATTTTGCTCGTACACGGTCAGAGCATTGCTATCGACTTTTAGCTCTATGCCGCGTTTGTCCACAAATAAAGTGTTCATAAGCTTTTCTCATTATTATTTTAAAAGAGCGATAGCTAACGGTAGCTGAGCGGAGTCTAACGGTAGCTAAACGGAGTCGACGCTAATGAATAAAAAATGACCCCATGTTTTGCTCAAAATCTCGGTGCTTACCAATATGCAAAACAGGCTGACGTGGGTCTAATTGCACAATATGTAAACGGTCGGTGTCGTGGTCAATTAAACCGTATAAATGTGTTTTGGCGGCATCCAACTCGCTAGGCGTAAACCAGCACTCCATTGCTGATTTTTGGCCTTGCACGCGCCATGCGCTTAAATACTGACGAACTTGCTGCAAGGTTTTTTCGTTGCTAATGTCATAACACACTAAAAATAATTGTCTGCTCATGGCTATTGCCCTTTTTAAGATTGAGTGTGATGAAGCTCGTCAAACTGACGCTTGATCTGTTGCAACTGGGCGTAAATGGGTTTTAACAACGCATTAATCGCGCGCGTTTCGGCCAACAATTGCGCTCTAAGCGTGCTGTCAGTACAATTTTTTAGTTTTGCGTTAGCGGCATTTTTAAGTGGTTTTAATTGGCTAATGTATTGCTTAACCGTGTCACGTTCGGCGTGTAATTGTTGAAAAGCCACATAACGTAAATGCTTTTGTTGTTTGCTGAGAGTGTGGGAAGCAGTCATCCAATTACTATTGTATTTTGCTTGCGCTTCGGCTTCGTAGGTTTTTATCGCCTGCTCGCTATTGTGGCGTAATTGCCCTAACTGACGCTCTAAACGACGTTCGGCATCTTGGCGTTGTTGTTCTTTTTTGGGGTCAAAGTGCGTAGGGTCAAAAATGGGTGCAAGAGCGATGCCTAAAATATCTGTCACAATATCCACAGTACCTCCAGCAAAACTTCCTAAGCCTTCAGCAACATAAATACCTGCATCCACGGTTGCGCCAAACATATCGGTGGCCACGTCAAAAGTTCCTTCGGCAATGCTACCTACACCTTTGGCAACATATACGCCCGCATCAACAGCGCCGCCCAAAACATCGCCTGTAAACTCAAAAGCAGCACTGCCAACATCGGCAACGATATCAACCGCAGAGTCAAAAAAATCACTAAAAAATCCAAACATAATAGTCACCTGAATTGATTAAATTAACCGAAGTAAAAAAACGTGTTGTGATGGCCTAACGGCGTTGCTGCGCGCAAAAACAAACATCCTTGTTTAACCACTCCCTTAGGAAAGCAACCAAATGATGGCAATAATCATCATGTATCCTCCTATGTTGAGTGAGCGTGAGTCGTTTTTATCGGGTGGAAAAGTCGTTTTCATGCGCCTTTACTCGTCCATTTATAGATGCCATAACCCACAAGAACTATGGCTGCCGCACCGCCTGTGGCCAAAATGACTGAGCTTGCGCTAGCCGCCAATGCCGTAGCACCCGTTAGTTCAACGGCAATGCCAGAACCAGCCACTTGTGCCGCAATGCGTAAACCGTTAACAACAGCAGGAGCAATTAAAGG
>JBKJUH010000083.1:0-2826 GCA_046590075.1 Agitococcus sp. | reverse complement strand
ATTCAACAGCCGCAGAGTTAGCTGCGTAAGTCGTGCCACCGTAAAACGCACTCACCCATTGCTAATAGTTATATGCAATGGGTGAGTGCGTTTTACGGTGGCACGACTTACGCAGCTAACTCTGCGGCTGTTGAATGGCAGCACACAGGTACGACATTCGAGATTAAGATTCGTGGCGCATTAAGTAAATTTAGGTTGCTTTGCGGTATTGGTGCAGGGGCGACTAAAAAAGATTTTGCTTCAGCTACGATTACAACAACCCCTGCTGACGGCAATATGTATCTATGGAAAGTTACCTTTGCCTCATCTGCAACACGTGAGTTTAGACTTGAAAGCAATGGCAATTTGCAATGGGGCGGTATATTCATCGCGGCTGGTGATGTTATTGCCGCGCCTAGCACTCCAACGCCTCCTGTGGTTGTAATGGTTGGCGATTCGTTTGTTGAAGGCGCAGGTAATCAAAATGCAGGCGCACAGTTCTCAGTTGTGTTAGGTCGTGCATTGGGTTGGAATATTTATTCTGCTGGTGTTGGTTCTACAGGTGTAAATAACCCTGGAAGATTAAATACCGCAGGCGTGCAGAAAGTTAACTATCAAGATGCAACGCGAATCTTAGATGTCACTGCGGTTGCTAACATTAAACGTATATTGATCTGGCAATCACTTAACGACTCTGCATACACGCAACAACAGCAACACGATGGCCTGACTGCACTCATTACCGCCTATCGTGCGGCATTGCCAACAACACCAATTGATATTATTGGCCCTACATGGCCTTTCGGTACACCTATTGTTGGCATCTATGGATTGAGAGATGCAGGGGCGGCGGTTGCTTTCGAAAAGGGCAGTCTCTTTATCGACCAGTTAAACCCATCACACCGCACAGGCACAGGACACGAGGTCTATCCAGCTCCAACGCTAAGTGCAGCGACAAGTGCTGGTTCAGGTGGGCCAGCAGCAGGGACATACTATTACACGGCCACTTATAAAGACTCCCTTGGCGAAACAATTGCGAGTAATGAGCTATCAGTCACAACAACGGGCGGTTCTGTTGTTATCACTCGTGCAGCAGCAAATGCAAACTACGTAGGCATTGCTTCATGGACTTTGTATCGAGGTACAGTATCAGGCACAACAGACTCAAGAGTGGCGAATGGTATTGCTTTAGGTAGTCTGACTTACACTGACACAGGTGCAGCAACAACAGCGGCGAGTCCTCCAGTGACTAACACCACAGGTCTTAAAAATGATGGTACGGCTGATGTTTATACTTGTCCAGATGGCACTCATCCAAGCGCATTGGGTGGTGACTTCGACGGCTTACTATTAGCTAGACAAATCAAACAACTCATCTTGACGCAATACTAAGAGGTTTTTATGACAACTAGCTATATCAATACCCTAGCAGCCAGTTTCGCTGATAACACAATGCCTGTGTTGTCTAATGATACGTTTCCTCACACAGCATCGGTCAGCACTGATTTTATCTTTCAAGGTACAATTGTTAGGTGTTAAAAAGGGGTTAATCAAACGCACACCAAAATCAGTAAAGTCTTTGGTGTTTCGGGTGACAACAGTTAAATCGTGCGTCAACGCAGTAGCGGCTAATAATGCATCTTCTAGGTGATGATTGTTTCTATGGTGCATCAGCTTTGCCCAGCATCTGAAAACAGCCGCATCAACTACTAATACCTGAAAAGATTGTGCAAGCTGTTCAAGCCATGCCTCAATTTCTGCCGCCTTCACCGCATCACGCTCACGGGTAATTTCTATGCCTGCTTGTATTTCGCCGAGTGTAACTACCGAGAGGTGGTAGTGCATGATCTGGCGTAGCCTGTAACCATGACAACACCGCACCATGCGGTTTGAGCTTACGTACTTCCGAAACAACATTAGTATCTAATAAGTACATGGGCTTACTCAAATGGCTCAATGGAGCGACGGCGTTGATTGCCACGTTCAGGTAACTCAAGGTCTGCCGTTATCGGAGCAAGTAGCAGTGCCTTTAAGCTGGACTGTTTTTGTTGCAAGCGTCGCCATTCAGCAATAGGCACTAGCACGGCAGTTTCTTTACCGCGTAAGGTAATGATTTGCGCTCCATGAGTGATACTGGCGCGTAACAGTTCACTAAAGTGAGCCTTGGCATCTTGAACAGGCCATGTGTGCATAAGACAGTCCTATGAGGGTGAGCATCTAGTCAGCGTTATAGTCGGTTTGAAGTTTTATTCATCATAAAACTGTAACTGGGGTTGGCACATATTGACCACCTTTTTTTGAATGCCATCAATAGTTGTGGGCATCTTAGCCAATTCTTCACGACGATAATTATAGTTAGCATTTAACACAGGGATTGTTTTGATTGATTTTGTGAGCTTAGTTGTTGTGTTGCAGATGGGAGAGTGGCGCAACAATAAACGTCAGCAAAGGATATGATGATTTTTTAATAACTGTTTTCTGTGGGGGCGCATGTGGGGGCGGAACAGGTTTTTGGTGTTATTTTGCGCTGAAGAGTTTATGTAAGTCATTGATTTTATTGGCGCGCCCAGCGGGATTCGAACCCACGACCCCTGCCTTCGGAGGGCAGTACTCTATCCAGCTGAGCTATGGGCGCGTACAGGGCAGCTATGATAGTCTTGTTCATGCCAAAAGTCTATGCTTTCAACGGTTTGCCTTAGGGCAAACGCACTTAAATAAAAAACGTATGACCGTCTTTTAATTCATTGAAATTTTGGTTAGGCTAAAGGTATTATTCATTAATTCGCATATAAAACATGAGCTTAGTATCAATACTGGGTGTTAGATGTGGTGTTTAAGGAAGATTAT
>JBKJUH010000039.1:0-16892 GCA_046590075.1 Agitococcus sp. | reverse complement strand
CCATTTTGTAAAGCTTCATTTGCTGCACCATTTTGTAAAGCTTCATTTGCTGCACCATTTTGTAAAGCTTCATTTGCTGCACCGTTTTGTTAAGTTTATTGGTAAGTATTATTGTCTAAACATACGCCATAATATGACGCATAGCACTCTACTTAGCCCCAAAAATAGCCATTTGCTACTGATTATCGAGCAACTACACCTATTGCATCTTGATAGTTATATTTATCTAAGGCTAAACACCGAAACTTACCTGATATATTCTTGTAAGTTATTACAGGAGTCGTAATTACCGTGATTAAAAACACCGAAAAATCGATTGAGAAAGACCAAGCTCTTTTGGTTGCTATTAAACATCATTTGCCTAAATTAGATGAGCTTAAAGAAGCCCTGCATAGAGAATACGAAAATGGCATTTACCGATTTTATCACCAGTCACTTAAGGTATATCAACTCCAATACAGCACCTTAGAGGCATTGGCGTTAATTCAACAAATTGCAACCGATACCGATAATGAATTAAATAGCGAGTTCATGTTAATCTTAATGCAGGGTACAGGAATCGAGTTTGACATTGCCCACAATCAAGCATGGTCTAGTCACACCAGAACGATTGTAGAAGCCTTTTTACATGCTCACTATTTTATTAATATGCTGACAAACTTTGGGCATCAGCTTGATATTGCCCCACAATGGCTGCCAAATGGTTGGGCGGCCATTCTTGAGTTGTTCAATCAACGATAAGTAAATTATAAGCGTCTCAAAATACCGCTTTAGCGAATGCCGCTTAAATAAGACTCTGTTCTACTAATGATACGTTTGGTATGAACTACGTCATTACCCTCAATATGCTGAATCAAACGCTTTAGCTTATCTTGAGTGGGTTCTAGCGCATGTTTAACTAAACTTTCATATTGTTCTTTGTTTAGACCTGCGCTACCTAATTGCGATATACGAGCTTCGTATGCATGAGAAACCCCTGACAGTGCCTGTTGAAGTTCTATCTGATATTTTTGTAGCATGTGCAACAACTCAAGCTGATGTTTTAGTGAGTGATTATTCATAGACGTGGCTCTTAATGGGCTATTCTTGCTATTAAAAATAGGCTTAGGGATAGCTGGACTCATTTTGACTGAGTTGCGGTAGCTATGAAAATAACCATGCCACTGCGACGAAAATGACATATTAATTTTAGACATGGCTTGTCGTTGATCAAACAACTCTTTAATAGGGCGAAATAATTCCTTCCCTGCATTATTTGCATCATAAATGGCTCGAGTCAAAGCTAAAGCATTTTGATGGTGATTATTTGTCATACTGTCGCCTGTTTATTACATCAACCCTTTAAATGCACTTAACGGACTATCGTTCACTTCGGCCTGAATGTTAGCTTGCGGCACTGTTAAGGGTCTATCAATAGAATGCTGTGGCAAAAGTGGATAAAGCTCGCGCAAAACATCCATACGCTCGTCAATCTCACTTGTATCCAAGTAGTCCATAACCACCATTCTATTGGCCGCTATATCGCCATCTTCCGCATTATAAATTGCACAAAATTGCGGTAACTTTAACGGAGCTTCATTATCCCTATTAAACAAGGCATAACATTCCATTGCATTATTCAGTCTAAAGCTAATACGCAATCGCATTTGTGCTTTGGCGGCAGCATCAAAATCAACACCTCTATATGATTGCGTAGAAAACAACAGATGCAACCCAAAGCTACGGCCTTTTCTTGCGACTTCTTTAATTGCGTCGCTGACTTCATTTTTTATGGTAAATGTCGGTGACTCAAATAAGCTTTGCACTTCATCAACAATCATTAACCAATGTGGCATAGGTTGTTCGGCTATTGCATTGTATTTACTAATCTTATCAATCGTACGTCCCTTTTCTCTAAAAACAATAGCACGACGTGCAATTTCTTTTTTAAAAACATCAAGATAATGTAGCATCGTTTCTGGTAGGTCGTTATCGAGTAAGAGTACAGGGACATGCGCCATCCCTTCAAACAATCCAAAACTCACGCCTTCCTTATAATCAAAAAGAAATAGCTGTATTTGCTCTGGCGTGTGAGTCTCACAAATTTGACAAATAAGTTGATTTAAAAATGACGTTTTGCCTGTACCTGCTGCCCCTGCTATTAAGCCGTGATAAACGTCACTGGCTTCGCCGATGCGTAAATAAAATGGTTTACCTTCATGTAAACCAATACGGATTTTAATAAAGTCACTGCCTGATGGGTTTTCTTGTTGGGCAAATCTAGCAGAGATTACATTTACGGCATGTTTTTTTGATTTTTCATCAACAACGTCTGGCTGTACTCCAAACCAGTTAATGACACTCCAATCGCTGGATATGTTGTTACATTGGGTAACCTCAAGAGAGTTGTTTTCCAACGCAACGACCCATGAGAGTTGCTGCATATGCTTGACGTGCTTATGTGCTTCTTCAATTTGATAACTATTACCTTGCCCTTTCCATTCTTGGCTAGGTGGTACTAACAACCATAACACAATGCCCAATCGTGGCGCATGAGCTAACAACTCCATGAGCAGGCTGGCAATATCACTTTCTTGCAATAGTTTAGATACATCACTAATAACACAAAGAAAGTATGGCTCAGCATTTTTAAACTTTAACTGGTACGCTTGCCAATCACTACATTCTGACTGTGATAGTAAGCCTTTGCGTAAACGTGCTTTCTCTGTCAACTGTTTTAAGTACTCTGCTTGCTGATTAAAATCAGTCAGAGTAATGACCGCTTTATATTCCGTTTGCAGCCGAATTTGCTCTAGTGTTTGAAATGTTTGTTGCAGGCCGCTATCAAACAAAGCGACGTGTAATTGTGTTGTTAATGTTTGCAACATAATTTGCAAAGCCCAATACTCTAACAAAGCACAGGCACTGAGGTAGTCTGCCTGTGTATGTTGCAGTAATAGCGGTTTAGACCAATCGATTGGCCATAAAGCGGGCTTTTCATTATTGGTGCTTTTTAACACACCTAAACGCAAGTAAAGTGGAAGAGTGCCGTTAACTTGGCAATGGTTTAGGCTGAGTGTGTGGTCTGTTATCATGTTTATTTAACCTGTCAGTCCGACCAATCGCAAGTCAGATACGTTTTTCCATCTTGAACGTTAAACTCAGCACCCGTTTCTTTATCAGCGTAGAGCTCACTTGGTGACATTATAAAATTAAGCTGTTTTTTTAACTTCGATTCGGCATCAGAGTCATCAAATACGATAGTTAGAAAATGTATACCATTCGATTTACCATATCCTCTAATCATTTTTGAGGCGTTTAAGCCATAAAAAACACCATTAATCGTTGCTATTACTTCAAAATAACTGTCACCTGTATCTTTAATAGTGGGGATGGTGTTATTGAATAGCTTGGGATATTTTCTAGCAACCACCTCATTGATTGTTGCTGTATAGGTGTCATCGTTATAAATTACAACATCGGGTAATGCTTTAGGCGCTTGACTAATATCACAGCCATTTTCGATCCCTCTGAGGTAGTCCTCTAATTGCACTCTTTTATTTGTTTTTGGCGGAATTTTCTTAACAATTGGGGATGTGGCTTCACTTTCTACGGCATTATTAGAAACAACTGATGCAACTCTTGGATCACCATGCTCTGAGAACAAATATATGCATCCAGCAGGAAGAAAGATGTATATACAAACTATCAAAGCGGCTCTCATTTGCCTTAATCTTTTTTCTTCTTTTTCCATATGCAGCTTTGATATTCGGTGTTGTTCCGCTTCTAATTCAGCCGCTATTCGGCGTTGTTCCGCTTCCAACTCTTCCTGTATTCGCTGCTGCTCAGCTTCCAAGAAATCCAACCTCTCACGTTCATCACGCTCTAAACGCAGGAAATCTTGTTTTTTCTGCTGATGTAATTGTTTTAATTTGTTTAAAGCATCATAAGGTAATATTGTTAAGTCTGTAGAAGCTAAAATAGCTTCCCACTCAAGTACAGTACTCCAATACCGACTATCGGATTGAATAGCCATCAACTGCGTATTGAACTTTTTGAGATCTTCTAAGGTATTTTTCAAACGCACACTTAGCGCCTGGTAATCTAATCTTGCTTTAGGAACAAGCAAGATTTGAATTTGCTGCATAGCTTTGGGATATTGACTTAACAGATTTTGATGCCATAAAACCAAGTGGTTCAGGGGCACAAGATCACGCTCAGCTTTTAACAATAAAAGCTCATCTAGATACGCCGAAATATCTGCTGCCAATATCAAAGACATATCGCTAAGTGTCCATTTATTTAATTTCTGACGTAATATCACGCAAATTACAGGGTGACTTAGCTTAGAGTATAAAAGCTATCGTTATTAAAAACCATTACGTTAATCAACAACACACTAGCTATTCCCACTCATTTGTACTGCCACCACTTGCTGCATATAACCCTCATACAAACCATCCGCAATTTGCTCTAGCAACTCGACTTTAGCTAAGGTATTGCGCCAGCGTAACGGAATGCTTTTCTCACCATAAAAAGCACCTGCTAACTGCCCACAAATAGCAGCCGTAGTGTCGGCATCACTACCCAAATTCACCGCCAGTAGTACACATTCCTCAAAACTATTTCCCTGCCAAAAACACCACAATGCTGCCTCTAAACTTAAAACCACATAACCATCGCCATGAATATTGGCGCGTGTTTTTTCTGTAAACTCACCATGCGCTATACGCTGCAACTCTGGCTCATGAAACGTGTCCATACCGTGCTCAAAGATAATTTGTTGTTTTGTCGCTCCATGCAATGCCATATAAATCATGTGCGCATACAACTGGCATGACTCTATACATGCTGGCGACGCATGAGTGGTTAATGAACTTTGCTTGGCATACTCAATAACCTGATTTTTATTGTGTGCATAAAACAACGGAATCGGGACAAGGCGCATCAAACTGCCATTACCTGCTTTTTTAGGATGTGTTGAACCGCTTAACGGATTTTGCGTTTGCTTAAAACGCGTTAATGCTTCATAGGTGGCATTACCGATATCAAAGCAATGTCCTGTACTGCTTAAATAGCCATCATCCAGCCAACGGCAATAGCGTTGCATTTGGTCTAGGGCATCAAATCCTTTTTTCTCAATTAAACTGCTGGCTAAACATAAGGCCATTGACGTGTCATCTGTCCAGTGACCTGCTAACAAGTTAAAACTACCGCCACTCATCATGTCGGTGACGGGCTTAAAGCTGTCCTTTGCCAAAAACTCTACAGGTGCACCCAAGGCATCCCCGCAAGCCAACCCCAGTAATGCACCACGAAAGCGTGATTTTTCAATCAATAATTCACTCATTTCAACACCCTCTATCTGTAAAAACTATCAAGCAGCGTATGCTTCTGCTGTTATTTAAAGCCGTGAGCGTCTCGTCTGCTGCGGAGGTAAGCATGTCCAAATACCTTTATCATCTTCAATATTTTCAAATAGGGGTCGGCGCATTTGATGTTCCTTTTTGCAAATTGACTGATAAATATCATAACTTCGGTATGCGCCAAAATAGGACGCATTCCTATTTTTTAACCATGCTTCTTAAGAAGGTAAAACATCTCACTTATGTTTTATTGAATATGCCCTTCCTGTTGAATCACTTGCAATAAGGCTAATGTACGAACAAGAATCATCATGCACCTCATAAAATCATTGTAATAGTGTCTTTAGGACACTATAATAGCTCAAATAATTGTAATAGTCATCTGCAATTTCTAACAAACGCGTCTAGCATTTAGGAGGAGTAATTTTTATAAGCAAATGTCATAGTATTGTGGTTTTGTGGCTATCTAATTTTTATATTTTGTTGGGTGCTTGCGCCTTACGCTAAACGATAGGTGAAACTTAAAATGATCAATTACCCAAGCATGACTGATTCAGATCTAATTACTTCATATGGCGATCTTGTATCAGAACTAAAAATCAGGGGCATTATTCGCACGAAAAATATCGTTGGCGATCTTGGAGAAAGATTTGCGATTGATTATTACTGTAAAGATCCTATTTTAGACAGTTTGACTCCTTCCCCACCCAGCACAAAAAGCATTGATGCTGTTGGAGAGAGTGGAAAGACTTACGCCATAAAATCTATTTCTGCAAAAGTCACTGGCGTTTTTTATGGTTTGCCTGCTAATGTATCTAATCAAGCTCCAGTAAAACTTTTCGACCACCTAATTATTGTTGAATTTTCAAAGACTTACGAAGTTGTAGCTTTATACGAACTAACATGGTTGCAATTTCTTAAATTCAAAATATGGCATAGTACAATGCAAGCTTGGTACATTCCTTTAAATAAAGCTGTAAAGTCGGCGGCTATAAAACTTTTCATACGGCCTATACAACCTAGTCGACCAATAGCACTGGATTTTCAAGGCTTAGTAAATCTAATGGGACTTACGGTCAACGCTAAGCCAACCATATACATTGAGAATGATCCTAGTTTGGCCCCACAATGGATCATATCTTTTGTCAATTCCTTCATTAATGGCGAAAAAACTGATAATGATAACCAAGTCGGACTACTCGACGTTTTAGGAACTTACAATTCAGCGCAAAAACTTATCACCATATATCGCGGACTTATTAACATCTGCGCTAGTAAGCTGCAAGTGGATCCTCAAATACTAGAAGATGTGGTCATGGCGCATGAGTTGGCTCACGCAGCATCACACCTTGGAATTGATAATGACGGGAATATTTGGAATACATTCGAAGAAGTAGAAGCCTTTTGGAAAGAATACTTTGCACAATGGTATGCGCACACGTTTTTTTTAAGCCAACATTGGCAATTACATTCAAAATTAATGTTCGCGTTGGTCAAATTACAACCGCAAATTTACGGTACTTATGTCAAAGACTTGAACAAAGACTTGTCGACAATGAATTCAAAATTACTGAGTCACAGGACTGGGGTACACATGATTGAAGAGTTATGCGAGTTTTGCAAAAGCAGCATTGCAACAGAGCAAGTTGATCGTTGGGATACTTGGTCGATGAAAAGCTGGACTATTCCGGCATGTTCTAAATGCGCACCACGTAATCAACAAACTTGGTTGACTTGATAGCTGACAAAATACTTCGCCAATACGACACATAATGACGCATCTAAGGCTTTTAATAATAGGACGTTACAACTAGGAATCTTTCAACATGACTACATCAATACCCACTCAACCGCAAAAAGCCCGACCTAATATCAACACCTACTGGGTGACAGAAAACATTCTCGCTGGTGAGTATGTCGGCAACAAAAAGAACCAAGTTGCCGAAGTTCGCATTCAGGCTTTTATAGACTGCGGGGTCAGCTATTTTATCGATTTAACGGAGAAGGACGAATTAACCCCGTATGAAGACTTACTTCCTGCCGTTGATTCAAACAATAAACCTATCCATTACCAGCGTCACGCCATTAAGGACGTTAGCATTCCAAAAGAACGGGCAGAAATGGTAGCTATTTTACAATCCATTGAATCCGCACTATCTGAAGGCCATATTGTTTATGTACATTGTTGGGGCGGCGTTGGTCGAACAGGTACTGTCGTTGGTTGTTATTTAAAGCAGCAATACCAGTTAGATGGCACGGCAGCATTGAATCATTTACGAGAACAGTTGTGGCCACAATGTGCCAAATCATCGTTTCGTGAGTCTCCAGAAACCTATGCTCAAGAAAACTTTGTTATTAACTTTTGACGATTAGTCCTGTCTAGGGGTAGTTACCATGTCAGTGTAAAATGTGCCATCTTCAAAAGCGTATTCATACAGTTTTTATTATAACAATCAAAACAGTAACTTATGCGCTTTTACGGCAAGGTGCATATATCAGAATTCAGAAGTGTGTACGGTGAGAGGATTGGTTATGGAAATTATTAGTGAATGTGATCTTAGTGTTGAGCGATTAGAGTCTTTGTTTATTGCAAACGGACATACCGCACGGATTGTAGAAATTTATCCAGCTACTCAAGAATGGGAACTTTCACGCGATATATATTTGGAGGTGATTTACCCTGAAAATATCGTTCTGATTATTTGGATTAATTCTCGAATAGCCCTCACGCTTAGAATGAGAGTTGTTTTAATCCCATCGTCGGAAATGAAAAATTTAGACACACTTTCTAAAGCCCTCTTATATGGCACAGTAGATTTAAAAAATCAAAACGTCTCATGCTTCGGCACACTAACGGCGAAGAATTTGCATGGTTTAACTCTTGAGTACGCGCTAGGCTACCAACACGGAATATTAGGTACAACCATTCTGGTTGCCGCGAGACACGTTGTGGATGGGGCATTAAATGCGTTAAATCTTCTTACTGGTTAACTATTGATTAGTCACCCTTTGTAATCGTTACGATAATTACGCATTGCCAGTCTCTACGCCCTTTGTTAACCCAACTATTTAGCGTTTGCAGCGGAATGTGTAAATCTTGTGAAGCCTGACTTACGGTCTTTAACTCTTTAAGTACCATTTTAACCGCACTTGATTTCAGTTCTGCGCTGTACTGCCATTGCACTAACTTTGACATGATAAACTCCAATTACCTTCTTAAGTTTACCAAATCCAGTCATTCGTTTTTTTCAACACACATCAGTCTATGGCGTCATCAAAACCGCCAACGTCAAATTATCCTCAAAGTAGTCTGGGTGTGCCCTCACACATTCATCCAACCATGCACCCATCGACGCCTGCAAATCCATGTTCTGTCGATGATGAGTCAGTGGTGCCTGGAAGAAGCTCTCAAAATCCGTCACTGGCTCCATCACGCCGTCGGAGCCGACCGCCAGCAAGTCGCCAGTAAGACGTTCAACCACTGCCGTTTCCCATTCACCACGAATGACAGCCCCTAAACAGCCGCCCACATCAAAAGACAAGCCAGACGACCCACGATGCGGCTCCATGGCCTTGAGCCAATGACCGTCAGACCGTCGAATCCTTACACCACCATCGCCAATCCATGCCAAAAAATAGGATTGCGATGTTGCCACCACGATAATTAAAGTAGTCAGGCAATAATCTTCTGGAGCACGGCTGGCGAACTCAGCAACAGTCTGGGTAGCACCAGCTTGTAACTCGGCAATGAAGTCCTCTGGACTGTGCGCCTGCGAGCTTGATGCAGCAGTTATTACGCCTCGACAGGCCAAGTGGGATGCGGCACGCCCACCAGGGTGGCCACCTAAACCGTCCGCAACAGCCATGACAACCCAAGGCCGCGTGGGGTCAGTCAGTGCAAAAGCTAACCCGTAATCCTCGTTCCAAGATCGCCCCGCCGTCAAACTGTGTAGAGATGCCATCTGACGGGGAAGTGGGCTGACTTGTGGCGAGAAAGTAGCCATCAGAGTAGTCGCATCGCACCAACCGCACTGTTGCACCAGCTCTTCGTCAATCTGGGGAAGATTATTAGGTTCTTCTGTATAACTTGCCATGCTCATGATTCATTTCCACCAACATTATGTTAGGACTCAAGCTGTTATCGCTAATTTAATCACTGTGATCTGTTGCCCAAGCCAATAGTCTAGTATCGAATCCGTTCTCGCGATATCCCGTTTTAATGTGCTGGAGGTATTCTCCTTCTGGTTGTTCGGGGAGCGTCAATTGGTCGGGATGAGCTAGATAGATTTGACCTATCGTCCACTGTTGTTCCAAACGAAAGGCAATCGCTAGTCTCAGGTAATGATTCGGAACGCCTTCATTACGGTCTAGGAGTGTCATTTGATCAGGACTTAGTCGCCACAAGACCGCTGGTGTAGAGGCTTCTTTCCTGCACATTAAGTTAGCCTTGGCCTTATTCTTGTTAAACAATAATTCATATCCGTGCAGGAGCACTGGAGTTCCCTCGCCAGTAAAGCCCACCCTTTTTTCCAGCCGTTCTTTAGACATATTGCTGCCGTATGCTAGATAGCAGATTTTCTTCTCGGACAGATAGCGTCGATAATCCCCACCGTCAATACGGCCTGCTTTTACGGGTTCGGCGTAATAATAGGTAAAAGCCTGATATTTCTTGCCAGACAATCCCTGAATTTCAACTAGATGACGCAAAAACAAGGACAATGTCGGTTCGACAGGATTGTAACCTTCTATCTGATCTAGACTTTTCAATATAGCTTGATCAATCTGGTAAATCTCGCCAATGACGTTCCCCACTCCTGCCTTTAGACCTGGGTAATCGCCCAAGTCAAAAAGTTCCGCGTTGCGGAGATAACCGTGGTCAAGTTTGACGGCTTCTTTAAGGGCATAAAAGAGAGGCATTCCTTGGAGCAGTGTTCCATAAACAAAAATTACAGGCATATTGGTCACCTTAGATTGGCGGAAGCTATCAAACTGTTATAGAGTCATTTGTTAATCCTTAGGCTAACTTTAACTCTTAATTTTTCCACTTAGTGTTAACATAAGCTTAAACGTTGCTTACGACACAATACGTCGCATATTTTTGATATTTTAACGATTTCACTGATTAGGGTTTCAGTCATGACTTTTACCGAAAAAGCTCAAGCACTCATCGAGTTAAACCTAATTGGCTGTCGTTGTATCTTCAAGGAAAAAGGGTACATCACCCCAGTGATTATTCAGAATGTCACTATAAAAGATGAAAGCTATAATGTGACAATGATTACAGACTCCACATCAGGTAGCACTTTCGACGTGGGTGGAACAATGGAACATGTCGATATTAGTAACCACGCCATCATCCACGGTGGTTACGTCAGCTTTTTTATTATTTTTGATCAGGCGAATATTGAAGAAATAGAAAAATTGATGAATGATCCACAGTTCACGCATCAATCACTTGTTCGAATCGTTAATCATGCTGCAATGGGAGAAATCCACCCTCTATCATATTACTTAGATTCTCAAGCAAGGAGAGAATCAAGAATCAATCATTAAGAACCATGCACTAGAGGGCTTTAGGTTTAGGCAAACAAAATTTGGTAAATAAAATTACATTCAACGTGTAAATTGCGCCTCAAAATTACGCCACAGCTTAATTTTAATCGTGGTGGGTAGTCGGGAAAAATACATATCGGCTCGAGTATGAAAGCCAACAATTTTGCCGCTCGCTACAGTCGGATGATCGTTACTCGCTAAAATACTTTGATAGTACACTTGCGGCTTAACTTGCTGACTAAGCGTTGTACTAGAGCGATACCGTTTGACCCCTTTCCAGTAAGGCAATAACCGCAACTCCAAATTATTAGTAGATGTCTGGTTTGGGACGATAGATTCAGTCGCAGGGCTATACGCTAACTTCATAGTTGTACTTCTTGGAATTGTTCATACTTACGCACTTTCAAGTTAATCAGTCCCCCCAATTTCAGTCAATAGGCATTCGTCTGCCAACAGGCAAATATCATATAAAACATAAAGTTGCATTATGTAAGTGAATGTGTCGCCTTATTTAAATTTTCCCGCTGATAGTAAAAGAAAATAGCCTCTGTCGCCTCAGTAAATTGTCACAATACTCGCATTACAAACTATGATTTCTATAGAGAAAAAGCCAAATCAGTGTTTGATGTTGCTAGTAATTATCAAGCCTACTCGTTACTATTTAGTGACATATAACAATTCAATTTAGGATAAATAATGACCTTTTTATTAGAGCTTGGTGCTCCGACCTTAGCGCTACCTTATGCCTTGCTATCACTACCGCAACAACGTATTAACCCTCCGCAAACAACACTCAGCCACCTTGCTCAAGCAACAACAGTATTAGCGCAAATTGAAAATTCACCTAATTACATCACCGTTCTTAATAGCACGCCGAGTTACTTATATTTGGCTGCTGCTATGCGTTGGCCTAATGCCATTTTTTTAGCAGAAGAAGAAAGCGCTTGGCTAGAATTACCTAGCGGTGAATATTGGCCAGCAGATAATACCGTAGCCGAAACAGTAACCTCACCACCACAAACTAATCCAAGCACGGCAGACGCGCCCATCACGCTGACCGAGAAAATAAGCCCACCAAACACGCAAACAATACCAAGTAGTGCATCAACAGTTACATCTGAACACGCCAAAGAACCACCGCGTTTAAGTGACAAATACATTTTATCTAAGATTTTTGAAATCTCATCGTGGGGTGAAGATCAACCCGAAAACCTTGCTCAAATCGAAGCATACACCAGTGAGTTGCTACGCCGTAGTGAGCGTAACCCAAACCTGTTGCTAAAGGCAAAAAGACAGCGCGACTTAGGGGGACAAGCACATAACAAATGGATAGATTGTGAAAGACGGCTTAAATCGGGTGGCTGTACCCCTGTGTTTATGACATGGTTTGAGCAGCAAATTCAAAACACTGACGCTAAGATTACGTATTATCTGCAACAAAAACTTAAAAGAGAGCTGGCGTGGCGCGAGAAAAAACAACAGCAATATCGTAATGCCACTGTATGCAACTTACCAATATTGCATTTAAATGGCCAACACCATCCCAACAGCCTACGTCATTTGCCAGTACACCATCATTGGCATATTTTAATTGACGAAACAGGCAGCGAATTTGATAACAGCAAAGACCTACCCATTAGCGATAAAACACTAGGACGAATGGTGGCATTGGCTATTCCTGTTAATAAAGTAAAACTGCCGTTATTAGCCGCTAATTTTCATGCCACCAGCCAAACAGATGCCAATTTAGACAAAACCATGCAAGTTATTTTGAATAACCCAGTAGGCATCATTGGCATTACGGTCAAAGACGCTTTATTAGGTAAAGGCTCGCGCTGGTTTAGTGGTATTTATGCCTTAATGCGCCTAGTGTTGCGGCTGTTACCCTTGCAAGGACAAGGCAAGGTAGAGTTTTTTATAGAACAACGCAGTAATTTTAATGCCACTATTTCGCTATTACCTGTACAGCAGTTACTTGAGGCAGAGCTGCATGGCTTAGATAAAGAACGCTTTAAAAACATCAGCCTAGAACTTCAATTTTCAAATAAACAACATCACCCTGCTAATGGTTATGTTGATATGCTTGCTCATACATGGACTGCTTCAGCTAATAGCAAAAAACGCCTCAAAAATGCAGCATTACTGGGGCATTGTTTGTTAGAACCACAACATGAAGTGATTGAACGGGGATATGCTACCTTAGACAATGTACACACTCTAAGTACCAAAGACTGGTATTATTTGGTAGCTGCCCTTGCTAATGAACCACAAAGCAGCCTCTTGCATAATGTAATGCAGCAACTAGGCCAACAAACTCAGCACAAACTTGCTGTTTGGAATAGCTATTTAAACGCAGTACGCTTGCGCCTAAAACACAAAGATTACCATCTTAACGAACTTAAATCGGCACTCGACTGGCTAGCGCAATATGCACCTGCACAACAAAAATTACCGCCGATGCTACAGTTACATTGGTTCATGGCGCGTTTAGCCTGTGCTAACCATTTAGGTCAAAATGATATTGCCTTGTTAAGCGAGTCGTTAACACTCGGACAAAGCCTAATCGAAGAAAATGCCGTTGAGGTATGTCATTTGCATTTGCGTATTGCCGTTGCCGCTACCAATCAATTTGAATTTGATGCCGCACAACAGATATTAAGCGTTTGGCATGACCAAACACCTCGCGTCATTGGCCTAAACAACTATGGCAAATATCTATCTAGCTTAGGCCAACTAGCCGCTTTTAAGGGTAATTTGCAACAGGCCGTCAGCTACTTTGAGCAAGCCATAGCCGTTTTTGACAAGTTGAGCGAACCACAAGAAAAACAAAAACAACAGCAACAAACTCATATCTATCGCTTAATTGCTTTAATGGATATGCCCACCGTGAGCGACCAAACACTACGACAACACCTAGAGCAATTTTGGCACTGTACTCTAGATAAAGCCGCGCAACAATTAAGTGCGAGTGATGATAATCGCCGATTTGAGCAGCATTTATTATTGCGAGCTATGATATGTCGCCCTTCCTTGCAACAAAAAGCGTATCTTGATCATGCCGATAACTGGCAATATGAAGAAAGCCACCCTTGGCCATTGATTGCTGCCTATCGTGCTATGTTATTACAGCCTAGCCAACCACAAAAAGCAGCATTATGGCTCCATAAAGCTTTAGAGTATTGTTACGACGCACAAGGTTCGACCCTCAATTGGATGGCTGAAGTCTTGGCAACATGGTCAAAACAACTAGGCTTTAATAGTACAACGTTATCGAAACAAGAACGCGACGTATTGCATAGCAAATTACCTCATGCACCATGGGCAGCACTTAACACCTTAGGTCAAGCAAAAAACGCTAACGACACCGAAAAGGCATTTAACGCCTGCTTACCTTTTAATTTTCATTAAGCAGCTTATGACACATATTGACCTATATGTAGTGATTGTATCGGATCATAATTTAGCCGAATTGCGCGCCTGTTTGTATTACCAGCCGCGCAATATTTGGCTGATTAGTAGTGCCAAAATGAGCGATTCTGCCAAAAGATTAGCGACGGTATTACAAAACTTGCTGCCCACAACCCATTTAGTGCGTCAGGAAGCAAACTCCGATGTACCCTTTAGTGGTAACTATTTAACAGAAAGTCAGCGGTGGATTGAAAGCGTACTCATGCCTCAGTTACACACATTCAAAAAAGATAGTATCTGTGTTCTTAATATGACGGGTGGCACTAAAACCCTCTCTTATTTACTTACCAGAAGCTACTCATGGCAAGAAATTCATTATCAGCCTTTTGGGGCGACGGTATCACTTGAGCGTTTTTGTATTGAGGGGCAAGACTTAACTATTTTACCCGAAGATAATTTAAGTGAAGTCACCATCAGCCCTAAAGATAACGCGCTGTTGTATATGGATTTTGTAAAATCACACAGTCCCAACCCCATTCGTAAAAATCCTAACAGTTTATTGCTAGCACAAATGCGCATAGATGCCATGCAAAACCCCAAAAGTAATGGTTTTGGCGCATTAACGCCTTTATTAGAACTAGGTTGGAGCCAAAGCAGCAAAGAAAAGTTTATTTTTGTCCCAAGCCATGAATGTCTTGATGAAAATCTTATACAACAACTCAATGAATTATGTGGCAACAATGCCAATATCGCCCCACTTACTGTTACCCATCAAGGCTTAAAAATGCCTGCGCTCAGCAACAATGCCTATAAAAACTGGCGCAAGTGGGTATCTGGTGATTGTTATGAACAATTGATTGAACATTGGTTAATCAGCAGGGGCATTAAACAAGAACACATTTTAAGTAATGTGCAATTAAGTAGCACTATTGACCCACAAGGCCAAGAAACAGACACCCTACTACAATATAAAAACCGCTTATATGTTATTGAGATTAAAGCGGATAGATCCCCCACAAAAAGTTTAGGCGATATGGAAAATCAGCTTTCTTCTTTGTCTGGTCAATTAGGTAAAGTCGAAAAAGTACTTTTTGTTTCTCCTGCCCTACGGCAGCATTATGACCACAATCAATGGTTGAGTTTTCAATTGCGCTGTCAAAACAAACACGTCAAACTATTTGTGATTGCTGCAGCAACTGATTTAAAAGCCATTTTTTGAATACGCCAAACTCATAAGGGTATTTACCCGCCGTTTATTCCCACGTCATCCCATTCCCGCTGCAAAGCGCAAATTTGCCCATGCTTCGATTTTTCCATTAGCACCTAAACTAGGTTTATCCCAAGCAAACACAAGATGCGGTTGTTGATCATATAAGCTTGTATTTAACACTTCATATTTCGTTTTTGGGTAATGTGTTGTTTATGCGTGTAACCACTCAATAGTCGAGGTTGATGATGTTTAAACTTATCGAAGATATATTCAGTTTTGGCACAGAAATACTCGAAGACACCGCTCGCGGCTTTTGTACTGTGATTGAAGATGTCGGTTCAGGCTTGTCTTATTTAGCGAACGATTTGTCTAGCGGCAGTGAAAAACAGCGCAAAGCCGATAAAAAGCTCGCGAAGGCTGAAGCAAAGGCGCGTAAAGAGGTGCAACAACATTTTCGCAGTGCCGAAGAAATCTATGAGCGCAAACAAGCCAAGCAACAAAAAAAGCACTCCAAACAGCAAGCTTTTTTATGTAATCAAGAGTTGCAGTTATTAGTTAGTCAGCGCAATGAGCTTTTTCATACCATTGGCGTACTCAAAAACCGTAAAAATAGCCTCAAAGAGCAGCTAAGTAGTGGTTATAACCCACAGCTATTGGTCGAAATTCGTGCCATCAACAGCACGTTAACGCCTTGTTATGAGCAATTAAATGACATCAAGGCACGTATTAATGAATTACGAGCCTTACAACTGCAATTTAATGAGCAACAAAGTCTTAGCGCTTAAGCAATTACAACTGAATTCAACCAACAACGTGAGGTAACAACATGGCTAATCTTCCAATAATTGGTGTCGCTGTTGATTTAATCGATCGATTGGTTAACGGGCATTATCGTCATCAACAAACCATGGCACAGATTGATTCTGAGTACCGTTTAGAAAGACAGCGCATTCAAAGCCAAACTGAGTTGATGCACCATCAAATAGATGCCGCTTTGCAATATGGCTTAAAGCAGCTTAAGCAACAACAACAGCAAGAACAGCGTCGTTTTGAGTTATTGGTAAAAAGTCTGCAATTGGAATTAGAAGACAGCCAAAAGACGCATTTATATATTCAACAGGCATTAAATATGGCCGCAGATATGTCTCAACATCTGGAAGTACGGTTAATGACATTAGAGAAAATTCTGCCGACTTTAATAAGCACTCAACAGACGCAGTCAGATAAACGTCACGCGCTGTTAATGGAAGGCTTGCAACGCCCTGCACTGTCGCAGATGAAGATGTTGAAAGCTTCATAAGCTTATGAAAAAAGTTATTTTTGATGTACAGGCTTAAGCTACGTTTATTACTTATTTGATTGGAGATTTACCATGA
>JBKJUH010000237.1:0-4865 GCA_046590075.1 Agitococcus sp. | reverse complement strand
CGATTACCGTATTGAGTGTTTGAAAAACCTCGCGGTATTGTCGCCAATCTTCATACTCATAGCCTTTAATCAGTAAGTTATTTTGCGGTGTTTGCGCCAAATAATCCCGTAAAAAATCTTGATTTAAGGTCGGGTACAATGACTGTATTCCCGACAATACCGCAAAGCGTTTAATATCTTCCACGGACAACACCGACAACGCCATATTTTCTAAACGATAAACGATTTTGCCGTTATCACGCTCTTTGCGAGTGACGCTGCCCAAACGCTCAGCTAAATCTCGATCAATGGTTTTACGCGATATATCAAACTCTTGTGCCAAACTATCGGGGTCTAAGGTTTGCCCTTGTATTAAGCGCGTTAGCAACTGTACTAAACGTTCGGCGAGTTTGTTGTCGGCACTTGACATGATTTTTCCTTGTTGTTCCCGGAGGGGCGCAATGCTTGCGCCCTGTTGTTTGTTGGGTGCGCGATTGGGGGTGACTGGGCGCGAGCGTCGCGCCCCTACGGCAGACGTGGTCAGCCACCCATAATTTTCATGTCGCGTACGAGGTTACGGGCAATTTCTTCGTTAAAATTACGTACACGGCCACCAATGGCAAACATATCAATCATCCACCAAATCGTACCACCACCACACGTTAACCAAAAAAATACACCCGTACCCGCTTTATCCATTAAAAAATGCTGAATGGGAAAGAAAATAGCCAATAATTGCATTTTCATTGGCGGTTTCATTTTTCGTTTATACTCTTCTTCAAACATTTCTTGCTGTGCATCGGACATTGATGCCAGAGCTTGCTTGATGGTGGATGGCAAGGTATCGGCAACGGCATTAGAAAGATTAAGACCCATGATTAGAACTCCTGTTAAGTCATTTATGTGCGATAACATGACGTTTGTACGTCGGTATTTGCAGACTAAGCAGTGAGTTGGACAGGATTTGTCTAAGGTGATGTTGTTAAAATAAATAATGTTAAATCAAACTGATTGTGACATTTTTTGTAGGGGCGCGATGCTCGCGCCCATTGCTTATAAAACTGAATACAGGGCGTGAGCATCACGCCCCTACGTTAAACCAATATATCAACAGACAAGCAAGGACGCTAAACATGACTTTTAATCCAGATTTTCACCATCGACATTCTATTCGTTTGCCATTTTACGATTATGCACAAGCAGGTTTGTATTTTGTCACCATTTGCACGCATGAACGTAGGCCGTTGTTTGGCGTGGTGGTTGATGGGGAAATGGTTTTAACGGAAGCGGGCAACATTGCTAAGGATACATGGCTACAAACGCCCGTGTTACGGCCAAACATTACCTTACACGACTTTATTGTTATGCCTAATCATCTACATGGCATTATCGAAATCGTAGGGGCGCAACGCTTGCGCCCAAATAATTTAATAACTGGGCAAGAGGCTTGGCGCGAAAATGGGCGCGAGCATCGCGCCCCTACGTTAGGTGATGTTGTTCGTGGGTACAAAAGCTCAGTTAGCAAACACATTAAAGCATTAAAAGACACATCTATTGATACCGTGTGGCAACGTAATTACCATGAACACGTTATCCGAAACGAACAATCCTATCTCAATATTGCACAATACATTCAAAGCAACCCGTTACGCTGGCAGGACGATAGATACTGGACTGAATAACGAACCGTAGGGGCGCGATGCTCGCGCCCTATCCGTACCTGCGCCATATCCGCATCTGCGCCCTATATTTGATTTTTAACACATATTGGGCGCAATATGATTATTGGGCGCAATCATGCGCCCCTACCGTCGTATTTTATTATTTTCCCAACAACATCAGCTTGACTTTAAAAAACGCTACAATAGCATCGGCTTTAATAGCCTAACTCACAATGCGAGGTAAAACGCATGGCTCTTTTTCTTAACGATACTCACAGCTCAAATAGTGTAAAAAATACCATTAATTCTTTATTAAACAACGTACTAAGCATGAGTAATCACCATTTATTATTTGAGATGGCTAACGTAACCACCGAAGACAGTCACTTGCCTGTTATGGTGTACATTAGCCCCAAAACAGGCAACAAAAAGGTAGCAAGAATTAAGGTAAGCAATCTAAAATGTGCAGGTTATAGCACCCATAATTTTTCGCTGACCATTGCCGATGAACCCAAAATTATTGCTGGCCGTTGTCAGTTGTCGGCTGAAGAATTGGCGCAGGTTAAGCGTTGGGTGCAATTAAACCAAACCTTGTTGTTGCAATACTGGCATGAAGAAATGACTAGCACTAAAGAGGTGCTGATGCGGCTGCAAGGCGTTTAATCAACCATTTTTTATCTGTTGAATTTTATCTGTTGACGTAGGGGCGCGATGCTCGCGCCCTATGTGTTTTTGCGCCCTGCATTGGATTTTGGCGTATTTTGAATGTAACATGATTATTGGGCATAACATCAATTTTGGGCATAACATCAATTTTGAACGCAACATAATTGTTGGGCGCAATCATGCGCCCCTACCGTCAAAAAAGACACAACCTGTCCAATCTTTGTTATAAACTCGGTGCATAACCTACAAAAAAAATGGAGCTTAAACAATGTCTAAACCAATCGCTAAAATCACCCAAGAAATCAGCCCACAAACAACATCAACCACCCAAGCCATACAAACCCAATACCAAGAGCTACAAAGCCAACTACAAACAATTAACGACTTTTTGGCAGGCGAAGAAAGCCCCCACATTGCCCAACAAACCCTCACGCTACGCACCCAACAAACACAATTACAGCAAAAAATAGCCACTTTAACTGCCGAACTAACCGTTGTTGGCAACAAAATACCCACCCTAGCCAATGGCAAACACAAAGAATTGTTAGAAGCCATTAGCCAACAACGCTGGTATTATTTTAAAGACAAAACCTATGTGCTTTATGATAGCCATACGGGGTATTTGTGGCCGAATTTAGAGTATTTTCAAATGCCTACATTTGCCGCAGGGATGGCTAAAGACTTATCACTAAGTGGGCTAGGTACTGGAAAATGGTCAGCAAATAATACGCTAAATCTAATTAACACAATTTACGGTAGTTATCCTTGCAAAGCTAAAATCAATGTTTTGCTTTCAACTGACACTATAGGAAGAGGCCAAGGCCACGTTAATGCTTTTTATCCTCAAAATAAAACGAGCCATACCCCTACTTTTGATAATGCCTACATCCTCCCCCACTGCCCACTCTACGCCAACCCCGACATTGCCCCTCACATCACCAACTTCACTCCACTCGAAAAAGCCCAAAAAGTCCTCGACTTATTTTTAGAACAAGGCTGGCAACCCATTTTTGATAATGTTGACCATTACGCCATTTATCAACAACTACAACAACGCCCGCAATTACTGAAAGCCATTAGCGACTTAGAACCTGCGCTTGCCCTAGCCATCGAAAACGAAAAAAACCAACAACAATCGCTGAGTGGTACGTTTAACCACCAAACCGACCTAAAAACCTACAACCTCAGCGCCATTGATGCCTCTAGCCTGCAATACGCCCACGCCTTGCAACAATGGACAAGCAACCTACTCAACAAACTCGACGACTTTAGCCAACAACACAGCAACCTCATTAAAACCGCCACCACCCTACACCAACGCCTACACAGCGACACCGACATTAACGAAAATGTGGGCGATGACTTAGGTATGTTAGTAGCGCGCGATGAATACCTACAAAACGCCCTTAACTTTGGCTTAGACAGTGTGCGTAGTAAATTGCTCAACGCTCATCAACACGGCCAACAATTACAGCAACAACTCAACATTAGCGCACTCAGCCCCAATTTACTCAGTGACTTAGCCGCTATTCAACACGCACCGCGTCCCAGCTTTGCTTTTATCGCCGAATACACTGCCAACATTGTTGTCGCACAAATTCGACAATTAGAGTGGCTACAAACGCATCAACAGGCATTAACTAAACTGGTGGACACACACCACACATGGCTCAACGCCTTTGACACCTTTACCAGCAAAGACCACTCCGACTTTTTGCAAGCTGCCAAACGTGAACACATCGAGCAAAACCTTGCTCAAGACTGGTACAACGAATGGCGACAACAACGAAGCACGCTGGAAGCGCAAGTATTACCCTTGTGTCAACTTGCCCTTAGCCATCAATGCCCCTTAGATACCGCTAATGCAGTGTTGGATATTTTGCAGACCTATAAACTCGCTATTGATACTTTTTATGAAAAAGAACGCATAGCGATTCATCAAAAGTTTGACTTTGTCGCCAATGGCGCACAACAAGAGCAATACGAAACACGCTTACAGTTGTTTAAACTCAGTAGCCAATTTACCGAACAGTTAGAAGCCCTGTTATTTGCTTTGCCACAGGTAGCGGTGCGTATTAACCTGTTGCGTTGGTCTGAAGCGATGACTCAACAACATTTTAGCGGTATTAGCCAACAACTTGACGGCCTATTAGCGACCACACAACATAGCGATATTGTGCAAACCATTAGCCAAGAATTACGCCAGTTGCAACAACGCACCCTCGAAACCTTTGTGCAAGATGCTCAACATTTTGCCCAAGCACGCGCCGAACGCGATAAAGACTTTAATGGTTTGGTATACAGAATGCGGAAAGAACTGCAAAAAGCCGTGTAATTTTACCACCGTAGGGGCGCGACGCTCACGCCCATGCTTGCGTAATGCTTGCGCCCATTACTTGTACACACTACAGGGCGCAAGCGTTGCGCCCCTACCATGATGATTATAGAAAGATAAACCACAGGTAAAAACAGGCGATGATAAACCCGATTCTGCCCTTGCCTATTTCCTTCCCATTAGCACCAAGCGAACAATGGCAAGCACAAGCACCACAACAAGGC
>JBKJUH010000135.1:0-9431 GCA_046590075.1 Agitococcus sp. | reverse complement strand
GCTGCGCTTTGACCATTTCTGAGCACGCTAATACGTTCAATATGAATGACTTGTAATTTGGCGTTACTGACATTGACGGTGAGGAGAATGGGTTGACTCAGGCTAAAGCCGTCATCGGCTTGCAAGCGAATGGTTGCTTGACCGGTAAAATTGGCTTCGGGGCTAAAACGAATACGTTGGCCGTCGGCACTGAGCTGGGCTTGACCGTGTGTGCTGTCTAAGACGCGCCAGAAAATAGCATCGCCCTCCCCGTCTTTAGCGGTTTGTGCCAGACCTTGTGTGGTGCTTAATTCGACATGCGTCTTTAAAGTCGTTGCTTGGTCAGCAACAGGGGCAAGGTTAGCGCGTAAGCCTACATTGGCTTGTACCTGTTGACGGTCTTGTACCTCTTGCGCTTGGGCTAAATCTAAGGCATCCACACGGTTATCGTGGTTAACATCGCCCGCGATGCGGACACGGATGTGTCCTACGCCTTGGCCTGTCACTAAAAGATGTTTTAAGCCTGCTTCACTGACCTGTAATAAGGTGGTTTTGCCTTGTGCGGTGTTAAAGCTGCCTAAGACAATACCGCCTAAGAGTTGTAATTGTGTGTCGCTGTCACTGTCAACCGCAATGACGACCTTGCCTTGTGTGCCTGCGACTTTGGCCGCTGAGGTCAATTCGCTGTCACGAATAAATAAGCCTAAGACCACTGGTGTATTGCTGAGCGTGCCTTGCCATTGACCTGTGTGTGGCCAATTAGCCATTGCACCTAAATGGGCGGTTAAATCCAGCTGACGTAGTTGCTCGCCATCATAGGCATACGGTGTGTCAAGGCTGTCACTGCCTAATAGACGAACTAAGGCAAGGTGGTCTTGTTGATCATAGACATAACGCCAGGCTTGTTGGCCATCGCTGATGTGTTCTAGGCGTTGTTGGCCATCACGAATAAAGTCAAGTCGTTGTGTGCTCCCGACCACGGCAATGCCTGCATCACTGATTAACCACTGCACACCATCACTAAATTGTACGGAAGTGATATGGCCTTGGGCATCTAATTGATAACGGGTGTGATCAGGGCCAATCAAGACAAAACCTTCGGGTGTCCACGGTAAGCCTGCTAATTCTCCTTGTGTGTGGTACAACACCGAGCCTTGACGTTGTAATAACATCGGGCTGCTTTGGTTGCGTTCATCATCGGCATTTTGGGCAATTAACTGCCAACCTGCGACATTACTGCTAAAGATGGGCTGATAATACACAGGCGCATTGGCTTCGTTGCCCATGGTTTTGGCTGCTAAGCTCAGGGTAAATTGCGCGGCACTCATGGCACTTTGCTGTAAACGGGGCAATTCCAACCACACATTTGCGCCAGAACGCCAGCCTGTTTGTTGACCATCGCTCGTGGTTTTGGCTTGTTGGTCGTGGCTAAGTTGCGTATCTACGCCTGCTAACTGCCAATTCGCGAAATCTTGCCCTTGTTGTGGACGACTGCTTAACTCACGGACCACGTCAAAGGTGTGGCCGCCTAAGTTAAATTGGCCATCCCGCACGTGGGCTTGTGGTGCGGCTTTGTCGAGGCTGTTAAGGATGATTTGCTGACGAATTTCCTGCTGACGACCTGCGACATCCCATGCCCGTAACACGAGGGTGTAAATGCCATTTGACCATTGGCGAGGATCAAGCTCCGTTAAATGAATCAAGCCATTCGTGGTTTGTCCCGTTAATGTTGCTTTGGCGAGTACCACGCCTTGATCCGTGGCGCTGAAGCTGAGGGGTATTAAACTCAATTGCCAGCCTAACAGTTGTTGCTCTTGAATGGTGGCTTGAAGGTTGTGTAATTGGCTAATCGTCACAGACGTTTGTGATGTCCAGTCGCTTGGCCATGCGAGTTGGGGGGCTTGGCTGTCGCTGGGCTCTTTGACATAAATAGTATGGTTAATGGTGTTGCTAAAACCATCTAAATCCGTTGCACTCAGGCGTAATTGCACTAAACCTGCGTGTGTCGGTGTGAGACTCATACGACCTGCGCCATCAATGTTCACACTTTGCCAGGTTTGGCTGTCGGCTTGATACAACTCCGCACGCACCGAGGCAATGCCACTCCATGAATCGGCTCGAACCGTTGTCACCACCGTTTGTTGTGGCCATACGGGGAAACTCGGGGTCGAGACCACACTGATGTGTGGCTGTTGTTGTAAGGCATCCGCTAACACACGCACGGTAAAGACCACTTGTTGGCTGGTGATGCCATCACTGACCTGTGCCGTGAGGAAGTGATCACCTAACTGACCTGCATGGGGCATCCAAACCAATTGTTGGTTAATGACATCGTAACTGGCACCCTCAGGCAAGTGTTGAAAGCTCACTTGCAGTTGTTGGGTTTGTGTTGCGCCATCAACATCATTCACACTTAAAGCATTTTGGTTGTTAAGGCCAAACACCACAGGCAAACTCAAGGCTTGATTGACCAGCACGGCATGTTGGCGCACCGTTAAGCTCGGCGCACGGTTGCTGTCTAAAACGCGTACTTGCACCGATTGGGTGCTGCTGTTTTCACCATCACTGATGGTGAAGTAGAAGACATAGGCTTGGTGTTGGCTAATGGCGTTATTGACCGTGTCTAAGCTGGGGGTCCATTCAAAGTAGCCTGTGCTGGCATCAAAGAACACGCCTTGAGGCGTATTGGCATCATGCACTAAGCTGAATGTCGTCACTTGGTTATCGGCATCAACACCTTGTAAGCTAAACGCTAAGGTTTCACCTTCTTGAATCAATTGTAACGGTGTGGCTAAGATGCGCGGTGTTTGATTGACGTTAGTCACCTGAATAGTCAGGGTACGGCTAAAGCTGTTAACCCCATCACTGCCTGTGACGATGACTTGCCACACGCCTGCTGGGTTGCTATTGCTGTTTTGTGCGCTGGTGTAGTCAGGTAACCACGTCAGTTGGGCACTATTATTGGCACTACGGGTGAGGCGCATACCTGCGGCTAAGCCTGTTGCTTGCCATGTCATGACATCGTTATCGGCATCTTGGGCAAATAAATCAACGGTTAAGGCTTGGCCTTCTAAGGCAGAAAGGGCTACGGTGCTGTTGTTGCTCAGCACACTCTCACCATTCACTGTCATAGCGAAGAGTTCAGGGGCGGCATTTTGTTCACGTACGACGACACGCACGTTATGGCTGGTGGTATTGGCCACGGGATTGGTCGGGGCGGTATAACCTGCATTGGCAGGCGGTAAACCACTGTCGGTCACGACAATTTCAAGGTCATGGCTACCTAAATCATTGACCGTCGGTGTCCATGTGATCACTGCTTGACCATATTGATTTAAATTAACTATGCTCGCATCAATCGCCAAGCCATTCACTTGCCATGTTAACGCATCTTGATCGGCATCACGCACATCAATGGCGATGGATACAGGCTGACCGACAATAGCAGCCACTTGGCTGGGCGCGTAAATAACAGGGGCTTCACTGACACTATTGACCGTCACAACAAACGCTTTACTGCTAATCGATACCTGATTAACGTTGCCATCGCCGTTGTCTTGGGCGGTCACGGTGATCGTGTAGTCACCGCGGTCGCCTTCACTGGGGCTAAAACGAATCACGCCTGTACTTTGGCCATTGGCAGACGGATGTTGGCTGTAAGTGGCAAAACGCGGTAAGCCATTAATGCTGACTTGCATCGGGTTGCCATCGACATCCGTGACACTGACGGGAATTTCGACCACACTGCCTTTGTTTAAGATGACATTGCTAATATCACTGATATCAGGTGCGCGATTGGCATTATTGATCACGATGGGAATGGTGATGCTGCTGATGGCAGGCGTGCCTGTCCCGTCACCGTCATCGGTGGCCATGACATTGATATAATAAGTGCCTGCTTGGGTGTATGTCGGTGTCCAAATAACTTCTAAGGTTTCGCTATCGAAAACAGCCCCTGTGGGTAAACCTGTCACTTGATAACTGACGGTCGCTGGAACTTCATCAGAACTCATGGCGTTAGAATTCGGATTAAGACGGATTTTGGGTGTAAATTCAGGGTTATCAGGGTCAGTGGCAAAGACACTTAAACGTAACGGTTGACCTTCTAATACCTGCCATGCTTGTTCTACATCACTCGTAAATTGAGGCGCGGCATTGGCATTCGCCACGTTAAATACCACTTCACGCTTGAGTGTCGTGGTGACAGTACGGGGCTGATTAGGGATTTTTTGAGTGGCAATGAGGGTAATGGGCACCACAAATTGACCGTGTTGAGAAAACCCCGGCGTCCATGTTAATTGACCCGTTTCTTTATTCAGTTGAGCTCCAGCAGGTAACCATGTGGCATAAAATGCTAACTCAATGGTAGTGCCATCGGCTTGTCGCCAACTATGGGGGCCAACTTGTTCGGCACCTTGCATCGCACCTTGGAATATGACATTGAAGGCTTGGCCTTCTTGTAAATACTGCACAGGAACTTCGGCAAAATACGGTTTGACACTGGCTTGATCGACGTGAATATCCAGTGTTTGACGTACCGTTTTAATACCATCGGTGACGATAATCGTCACTTGATAAGTGCCTGCTTGATTATAGTCAGGTGTCCAAATTAACTGTTTCGTTTGGGCATCAAACACCGCGCCCGCAGGGATATTTTCCAGTTGATAACTTAAATAATCGCTGTCTATATCGCTGGCATTGATCGTTTGAATCAACGTTTCCCCTTCAACTATAGTCAACTCGCGAATATAGCCGATCTCGGGCGCATGATTACCGCCGATGACATTGACATAAAAACGTTTGGTTTCAGTGCCCCCACGACTATCGGTCACACGGACGACAATCTCGGTATCGGCATCGGCTTGAGCGGTTGGTGTCCACTGGAGCTGAGCATGAAAATGATACCCGTCATCATGACTGGTATAAGTGGCTAACGGCACTAAACTGACACCCACAGGAGCGGACAACAACTGCCAGTGTAATAAGGTACCGTCGGTATCAATCGCTGTTAATGCTTGCGTCCATAGTTGGCCAACTTGCCCATCGTTTAAGGCGGTACTGTCTAAATCAACGGTATTGGCTAACTCAATGAGTTCTTCTGCACTTAAATCAACCAAGAGCGCTTCATCTATTTGACTCAGATCCATCGCTACGCCCAAGCTAGGAGGAACGTTGCTTTGCGGTAAGGCATAGAGCTGATGACCCATATCGGCTTTGACTAATTGCACCAAGGCGGGTGATAAGGTGCTGAGTGGACGTAAGGTGACAGTTTGACTGGCTAAGGTGGCACCGACAGGTAGTTTGTTACCAAATGCTTGTAAGCCTGCACTTAAGTCTAATAACCATAAGCCTTCTTGCAAGCCTGAGCCCATCACCGCACCTTCTACTGCACCACCAAAAGCGGTTTGTGGATCCAGTAGCAAGGTTAAGGGGCCACGGATATCATCAATGCCAATATTGGTGACATCAACATCATAACTAATACTGCCTGTGACCCGATCCGCACGGGTGTTGGCAAAACGTAGCGATAACTGCTGACTCATGTCCGCCACAGCAGTAAAGCTAGTGGTATAAACGTTTTTAATCGCTAAGCCTTGCTCACTGTGTAAGCCCGACGACAATTCGAGCTGCCATTGCCCTGCGCTTAAATCGCTCATATCGACGACGGCACTGTGGCTTGCTTCATGCCAAGACACGCCCTTAACCGTACGTTGTTGACCTTGGTTAACCCCTAAACCCACTAAGCGGAAATTATTGGCGTTTAATACCGAGTGAATATCGTTTTGACGTGTACTTAAATCAGCCCCTGCCTCACCCGTCCACATGGCTTGGTCAAAACGCACTGCCAAACCGCTTAACGGCAATGCCACAAAACTGCCATCAGGCACACTCACCGATACCACAACAGGTGCTTTCGCAGGCGCAATCTCATCGATAAATTGGCTTTGTGCCACTAAAATACGACCATCGGCGGTGGTGATGATACTTTCCCCACGCGTCCCACCATTGGCGACTTGTAACACCCATTTTGACTGTAACTCAATCATCCACACCGAGGATTGATGAGGCGTAGCCGTTGTTTGATTGTTACTGACAGGACGTTGTGCTAATTGACTAGAGGCAACTAAAACACCCTCTAAAGCTGAACCTGTTTGCCCAAAGCTAATGCTATCAATAACCCCTGCGAGTCGATATTCCAACTCCGCACGGCCTTTGTTACGACCTGTCAGACTAAAGCTGACAATATCGGTCGTGGCATTCGGATTGGCGGCACTAATGTCACTACCCGTCCACACCACCGCCCATAAACGGCCATCGGTGCCGAAACTTAAATCAGACACCCGTTGATTGCTAAAATGGGTCCACGCTTGGGCGGGGTTCGTGGCATTAACATGGAAGATTTCGATGCCATTGCCTGAAGAAACGTAGATATCGCCCGTAGTGGCCTGAATGGCTAAAGCATGGGTTAAGGGTTCACCATTTTGACCTGTCATGCGACGTAATATCGTGCCTGATTCAATATCGACTTGCAGTAGCTCATGACCCGTCATCACCCACAATTGGCCTAAGCTATCGACGGCCATATCTAAAATCGGTTCCGCTAATTCAAATAGCGGCGTGACACTGCGTCCGCCTTTGGCCTCCAGCCTATAGACTTCATTTCGGTTAGCCCCTGCGCTGATTAATACCCGATGATCGGCAAGTTCAACCAATGCCGTCGCGCCAATATCCGCCGTGCTGGTGCTAAAGCCGTCAGCAAAAGCTCTGACACTAAACGGTGCTAACACCGAGCGTAAATCGCCTGGTTGCGTGCTGGCAACTTTGCCTGCTAATTGTTGCGTCGCTTGTTGGAATAAAGCATTGCTAGCATAAGTACGGTCAGTAGGGGCTAAGGGTGTGGTGGTTGTTTGTTCGACCGTTTGAGTCACTCCCAAGGCATCTAACGCCGCTTGGCGCGCACCATCATCGGGTAACACGGCATTCACAACCGAAGCCGCTTCACGATTGCCTGCATAATCGGTGGCTACCGCTAAAAATTCGTACGATTTACCCGCTTCACCCGTAAACACCGCTTGGTTTTGTTCGGCGGATACTTGGCGTAACCAGATTCTAAAATCACCGCCATTTTCAGCGACATACACGGTCACTGATTTAACACCACTGGCGTCATCGACCGCTTGCCACTGCACCTCAAAGCTCGGTTTGCCGCTTAAGTTAGTGCCTAGTGCGGTCACGGCCAGTGCCGTGGTTGGGGCTTGGGCATCTAAGGTGACATTGACAACATCACTGTCCACAGGCGGTCTTTCGTCCATGAAAATGCGAGCTTGGCTGCTTAACATCGCGCCTGACAGCGCCGTCTCAGCAGCTTGTACGGTATAGCTGACAAAACCGCGTTGGCCTTGTCCTGTGCCTGTTAATAAACCCAGTGAAACATCGTGTAGGACTTCGCCTGTATCGAGGTTAATCGCTTGTAATAACCATGTTGCTGTGCGTGTAGCGACATCAATGCCTGCACTGACACGGACAATAAAACCTTTGCTGGCGGTAAAGTCAAAGTCCCCTTGGAAGTTGGCACTATTCGTCGGTAAATGAATATTCAAATCACCAATTTTGATGTCGCCTAAGCGTAAGCTCCGCGCATCCAAATCGGCATCCAACTGTGTCACCAGACGGATTTGTCCTAGGGCTTGGTGATTATCATTGTTAAACGACAGGGTGTAGGGCAATGCGGTTGCGGTAGGCACATAACGCTGACCATCGGCTGCGGTGACGGCTTGCGGCGCACGGACACTGACGATCGCATTACTTTGTTGTGCTGCTTGTTGTAAATACTGCGTTAGGGCTAAAGCTTGCGCGGTGACAGGTTTAAATTCGCTATCCAACATACCGATAGAACGCAGATACTCTTTTTCGGCTAAGCCACCGGCAAAGACATTAAAGTTTAAGAAGTGCGTGTCTTGGCTGGCATGGGCATCATAGTCTTGGGGGTTAGCCATGGCAGGCACAGGCGAGAACACAGGCGCGGTATAATTGGATTCACGGATTTCATAACCCGCAATCGCTGTGGTTGCCGCGTGACGATCCCCTGCAAATTGTGCCGTATCACCATACCACTGTTGGACTTGATTAAAAAACGCCAAGATATCGGCTTGGGTGCGATACTGCTCACCGCCTTTCGCCAATAAAATACCTGTAGCCAACGTGGCATTCAAACTGACGACTTTCGCATCCAAACGGATGGGTGGAGCTTCGTCTAAAGGTCGTAATAGTCCTGCGCTCTCTAAGGCGGCTAACCAACCATTGACCCATTGGTTTTCATCTGCCGCTAAGACGGCTAAGGCATTCGGGGCATTGACATCGCTTAGAATCGCTTGCCGCAGCGTTAAGGCATGTTGGCGTTGTTCGGCGACAAATTCGGCACGGGTCAGCGGTGTCACTGCACCTAAGACGTTAAAACGGAAAGGGATAGACGCGCGTTCTTCAGGGCTGAGATGCTCGTCGGGTTCTCTGGAGATAAAACGCTGTGCTAAGCCTGGGGCAATTTTATTCAGGTCTTGAATGCCACCCTCTAAAAAGCCTTGCGCTTGCCAATCGGGACGCAGTTGATACAACTTGGCACGTAAGCCGATAAAGTCATAATTGATCCACTCGGCCAAACCAGGATAGGTTTGTACGCTAAAGGACATGCCGACAAAACCACCCGCTTGCACATCAAAGGCATAACCGGGTGCGAGGTTCGTGCCTTGGGTATTTTGCACGCCATCTAATTGCGCCCAGGCAATATCTGCACGGATTGCACCTGTCGGCGTGACGCCATATTGCTGGGTATTGCCGGCACTATCGACGGTTTGACCCTCGGGTTTGCCGCCGACATTACTGCCAAAAACAATATACGGGAATAAACTTTCCACTAAGTCGGCATTGTTGCCCATATTCGGCACGCCGACATCAAAACGCACATAAGGCGTATCGACATTGGTCAGACTTTGTAGCGAGACACTGTAAGTATTATTGCCGCCTGGCTCGACACTGCGATCACCGCCGATGCCGAGCGTGACATCGGCCTCAATGCCACGTTCAACTAAATAACGCGCGGTTTCAGTAACAATTTGACCATCAGGATTAATAACACTGACATCATATAAACCCAGTGGCAATTGCCGTAAATCAAAAATGGCGCGAATATGGGTCGCATCCAACACTTGCCAACGACTCGGCTCTGCTTCAAATACCCCTGCTCGGGATAATTTGACTAATGCGCCTGCTTTAAAATGGGCGCCGTAAATGTCTAAGGTCACCCAGCGATGGTTGTCATCTCCCACACCGCCTTGGTCGGGGGTGATGCGGGTGATGGCTAAGGGTAATAAATCGGCGCGTAAGGTGACGGGCGTGTCGCCAACGGAACCCGATTTAGCCTTGACGAGGATGTAATAATCACCTGCTTTGGTAGT
>JBKJUH010000042.1:0-4567 GCA_046590075.1 Agitococcus sp. | reverse complement strand
GCGCGTAATCGCAAGCAAGATATTATTTTTGCTATTTTGAAACGCCACGCCATGAACGGGGAAGAAATCTACGGTGATGGTGTGCTCGAAATTTTAAGCGATGGCTTTGGTTTCTTGCGCTCTTCCGAAGGTTCGTATTTGGCAGGCCCTGACGATATTTATGTCAGCCCTTCGCAAATACGCCGTTTTAATTTACGCACGGGCGACACCATAGCAGGCACGATTCGACCGCCCAAAGAAGGCGAGCGTTATTTTGCGCTGTTAAAAGTGAATCATATTAACTACGATTCACCCGAAAATGCCCGCAATAAAATTCTCTTTGAAAACTTAACTCCGCTCTTTCCCACAGCACGTTTAATTTTGGAATTGGGCAATGGCTCCACCGAAGATTTAACGGCACGCGTGATTGACTTAGTTGCGCCTATTGGCAAAGGTCAACGGTCGTTGATTGTGGCGCCACCGAAAGCAGGTAAAACCATTCTTCTGCAAAACATTGCTCACTCGATTGCGCGTAACAATCCTGAAGTGCATTTGATTGTCTTGTTGATTGATGAACGTCCTGAAGAAGTGACGGAAATGATTCGCACCGTGCGTGGCGAAGTCGTTGCTTCTACCTTTGATGAGCCACCTGCTCGTCACGTTCAAGTGGCTGAAATGGTGATTGAAAAAGCCAAGCGTTTAGTCGAACACAAAAAAGATGTGGTCATTTTACTCGACTCAATTACCCGTTTAGCGCGTGCGTACAATACCGTTATTCCTTCCTCTGGCAAGGTATTGACGGGTGGTGTTGATGCTCATGCTTTAGAGCGGCCTAAGCGTTTCTTTGGTGCGGCACGTTCGATTGAAGAAGGCGGCTCGTTGACCATTATTGCCACAGCATTGGTCGAAACTGGCTCGAAAATGGACGAAGTGATTTTTGAAGAGTTCAAAGGCACGGGTAACCACGAAGTACATTTAGACCGTCGTATTGCCGAAAAACGTGTTTTCCCGTCCATCAATATCAAAAAATCAGGTACACGTCGTGAAGAACGATTAATGCCCGAAGATGAGTTGAAGAAAGTGTGGATTCTGCGCAAGATTCTTCATCCTATGGATGAAATTGCCGCCATTGAGTTTTTATTAGATAAGATGAAAGACACGAAAACGAATGATGACTTTTTTGAAGCCATGAAACGTAAGTCGTCTTAACTCAGGACTTACGTATCGCACCGCGATTAGCGCGTTTTGTGAACATAAAGCCGCCTAAAGCGGCTGAAATGTGAGCAAATAACCGATAACCGCGTCAGTCCAAAATGGTGGTGGGCGAATCAATTCGCCCTGCAATATTTTAATAAAAAAGCGCGAATTTATTCGCGCTTTTTTATTTTTCCCTACCTTTTTCAACACACCCTCAATGATAAATAGCTCAGTATGATGTACAGTAATACCATTATTCACACGACTGTAGAGGTCTCAATATGCACTCACGAATGACAGTCAGTCTTGACAGCACTATTTACGAACAATTTACATCTATTGTGCCGCTAAAATCGCGAAGCCAATTTGTTGAAGCCTTGATTAAAGAAGCCATTCTAAAAAAACGTATGGCCGATAAAGATGCAGAGTATGCCGCCATGTCAAAAGACCCTGACTTTTTGGCAGAAGAAGAATACTTTATGGATTTTAGTGGAGATGTACAAAATGAGGCGTGGTGATGTTTATTATGTCGATTTTGAGCCAGCCATTGGGGAGGAAATTAAAAAAAATAGACCTGCTGTTATTGTTAGCACCAATGCCAACAACATCCATTTACACCGATTACAAGTCATTCCCTTAACAAGCAGCCCCAATGCGTTAAAAAAATGTTATCAAAATGAAGCATTAGTGACCATTGCAGGAAAGCAGGGAAAAGCATTAGCCAGTCAATTAACAACGGTTTCTAAGCTCAGAGTCAGTCAAAAAATTGGAACAGTAAGTCCATCAGAACTTTTAAATATTGATGATGCGATGCGTTATCAATTAGATTTATGATGGACTTTATACCCCTACTTCTTCTCAGGCAACGCCTTCAACAAATCATGGCGCAATATATAATCGCCACCTTGATAATAAGCAATCGCGCTGTCTGTGAGTGCTTGATTGCTCGAAGGCGGTAAAATTTTATCTTTACCTAAAGGATCACGATGCAATTCAACCTGACGCTGGGGCGATAAAATGACTAAGTCATTATCTTTATACAAACCCATGCGTTGATAAGTCGCAATCAACGCCCTGCCCTGTTCGGGTGGCGTGCGCAAAATATCACGCCCTAAAAAGCGGCTGATATAGTTCATATTTAACAAACCTAAAATGGTAGATGGCACATCCATTTGACTGGCTAATTGTGGCACTTCTTTAGGTTGAAGGTATTTAGGGGCGTAGATAATCAACGGGATTTGGTATCTATCCACAGGCACAGCCGTTTTACCTGCACTACCTGCGCAATGGTCGGCACTAATGACAAATATCGTGTCGTTAAACCACGGTTTTTTCCGCGCTTCGTTAATAAAATTCATAATCGCCCAATCGGTATAACGCACCGCGCCTTGCCAATTTTTTTGTTTCCCTGCCACTCGCCCTTCAGGAAAGGTATAAGGACGATGATTAGTCGTGGTCATAATAATCGAGAAAAACGGCTTTTTTGCTTGATAGCTTTTATCGGCCTCACGCATGGAACGTAAAAACAAATATTCATCGGCCACGCCCCAAACATTGCCAAATAGTTTTTCATCTTCAGCAAAGTCAGTACGGTCAACGACTTGGTAGCCATTGCCTGCAAAAAAAGCATTCATATTGTCAAAATAGCCAAAACCACCGTAAATAAACTTACTGTCATAACCTTTGCTATTCAATACCGACGCTAAAGAAAACAAGCCCGAATTATTAGGACGACGTACGACTGCACTACCAGGTGTCGGCGGAATGCCTAACGTTAAGGCTTCTAAACCACGAACGGTACGATTACCTGTGGCGTAATATTGGGTAAAAAATAGACTTTCTTGGGCGAGTTTATCGAGGTTGGGGGTGACATCATCTTGGCTGCCAAAGGCTTTCATGTAGTCAGCACTCAGGCTTTCTACCGAAATCAACATCACATTCAAATGACGTTCAGGCTCTTTGACCGTCACTTGCCGACTGACATCAAATAACGCATGGGGATGTAATAATTGCTCATTCGGCAACACCACATTGGCTTTTAATAACTCGGACGCTTGTTGCGGGTCAGCCGCTAATTGATAAAACTTGTCGTACTCTAAGTCATTGTGTCGAAAAGCATAAAAAAACTGAAACGCGCCATTACGCGCCAATTCTTCAACATACATATTATTAGACAACGCAGGGACACTGTTGCCACTTAACGAACCTGCAACGCCTAAAATCATGGCGGTGACAAAAGCCGTTAATGCACGTAGTTTTAGCGTTAGGGGATGATTAATACTGGTTTGAATACGTTTACGCATTAACCACGTCACCCCTGTGGCTATTAGCGCAACGGAGCTTAAAATGGGCACCACAGCATAAGACTCAGAAATATTACCTGTCACTTCCCGTCGATAAATCAAATAATCGACGGCAATAAAATTCATGCGAACACTAAACTCACTCCAAAAAAACCACTCGGCTAGCAGCACAAAACCAAAGGCAAACAAAAACACCCACGCCACACCTAAGGTTAAGCGATGGCCAATAACACTCTGGCGTAAACGCTCGGGCATGAGCAAACCCAACAAGCTAAAAAAACCATACACATAAGCAGCGACAACACTATCAAACAATAGGCCGCGTAAAAAAATTCCTGCAAAGTCATGCACATTAAAAGGCACATCATGGCTAGTACGTATCAACAACGCCACGCGCAACAAGCTAAAACCAATAACCGTGATCACGGCCAATAAAGCAGGCAGGCTTAAACGCCAAAGCGTGCGATGGAGCTGTAACATGAAAAAAACCTCTAAACGAGAACCACCATCACACGGACCAACATCGGCATGAGTAAATAAATGATTAGGTTGATGCGCGATAAATGTATAGAACCGAATTGGGCATTGCCCATCTTACAAGCACTAGCTTAAGGTTTACTTAATGATTGTTTAAGATAGCAATATCCATATAAAACCACTGACCATTTTCTTGGCAAAAACGCGAGTGTTCATGGATATGTGCGGCCTTGCCTAAATGTTGACAGCGAGCAATAAACTCAACTTTACCCTCGGTGTCTGTTGCTAACCCTGCGCTGGTTTGCACAATCTCTAAACCTAACCACTTCATGCCTTTGAAGGATTTTTTTAGGGCGGTTAACTCACCTTCCGCCCTATAGTCAGGATGATGCGTGTCGACTAAATACTGCGCTTTTTCTAAGACAAAAGCGGTATAACGCGAGCGCATCAGTTGCTCGGCGGTGCTAGGCTTTTGTTGAGTTGCCCAAAATCGCTGGCAACAGTCGGCATAACAACTACCTGAACCACAGGGGCAAGGGTCAGTTTTTTTCATTGGTGATGGTTACTACTACTAATGAATGGTGAAATAGGGGGCGAAGTATGGCTATTCT
>JBKJUH010000336.1:0-3462 GCA_046590075.1 Agitococcus sp. | reverse complement strand
TATCAAGCGTTTGTCGGTATGGATAAAGAGAATCGCTTGTCACGATTGTCGTGGTGGGTAGTGCAGTTAAGCCTGCAACAACAACCCTTTGCCTTAAAACTGCCCAATCAAACCATTGTTGTTGCCACAGGTAATAGCCATCGAGACCAGTGTCTAACGGCATTAGCTTTATTTGAGGAAGGGCTATGAACCATGTTGTTGCCCGTTATTGGTTATTAGTCGCGTTAGTCAGTGCTTTTTTGCCGCATTTGGCTAGATTGCCGTGGTGGTTAGATGGGGTATTGTGTTTGGTGTTGCTATGGCGTTTGCCGCTGATTGAACAGCGCATTCCACCACCGAATTTGCTTGTCAAAGTAGTGTTTATCATTGCGGGCATTGCTAGCCTAATGATGAGCTATCAAACGGTTTTTGGCCCCGAAGCAGGTACAGCATTTTTGATTGTCTGTGTGGCACTCAAAGTTACCGAAAGTAAAGACGAACGCGACCATTATATTTTACTGACATTATCTTTTTTTGTGTTAGCGACTGCGTTTCTCTTTAGCCAAAGCATTTTTATTACTACGTATGCTGCTTTGTCGTTATTGATAATAACGTCTGCTTATGTAGCCTTGAATCAGCAGCTATCCACTCAGCATTCGCTAAAAGTGTCGTTTATGTTGTTGAGTCAAGCATTGCCTTTGATGTTGATTTTGTATGTTTTTTTTCCGCGGTTGCCTCCCTTGTGGACATTAAATATGACGCAAGGTTCAGGGCGAACAGGAATGTCAGATAATATGTCGCCTGGTGATTTAGCCAAACTCAGCCAGTCTAGTGAATTGGCATTTCGTGTTGAGTTTGAAGGTGGAAAAATTCCGCCTAAGGCAGAGCTATATTGGCGCGGCTTAACATTTTCGCGTTTTGATGGCAAAACATGGCGTATCAGTCGTGCGCCTATGTTGGCTGATGATACTGCCGCATGGGCAAATTCCTCGCTGCCTCGGTGGGCAGACACTCAAATCCAAATCGCCTCTAAGCCTCCCAAAAAATATAAAGTGATGATGGAGCCTACCGACCAAACGTGGCTTTATAGCCTATCAGTACCCTTTTCACGAACGAATGGTGTTGGCTTAACGCGTGATTTTCGATTGATTTATCAAACCCCAATTTTTGAACGTCTAACTTATGATGTTATGCAGTTTGAGCGGTTATCACTCGATGCCGATTTGCCAGCATGGTTACGTGCAGAGAATTTAACTTTGCCCCAAACAGGCAATACGACGGCCAGAAAGATGGCGCAAACATGGCGCGCTTATTATGGCAGCGACAGTGCCTATATTTCGGCAGTGTTGCGCTGGTTTACCAAAAGCCAGTTTTACTACACCTTAGAGCCGCCAGCATTGGGTGAAAATCGTATTGATGAGTTTTTATTTCAAACCAAACGTGGATTCTGTGAACATTACTCCTCGTCCTTTGTGTTTTTATTGCGTGCGGCGGGTATTCCTGCGCGTGTGGTGGTGGGTTATCAAGGTGGAGCGTTAAGCCCCACAGGTGATTCGTGGCAAGTGCGGCAAATGGATGCCCATGCATGGACAGAAGCCTGGTTGCCAAATAAAGGCTGGATAATGCTTGACCCAACAGGAGCAGTCGCCCCTGAACGTATTGAACGTGGAATGAATGATATTGCTCAAAATCAAGCATTGTGGGGGGATAGTGCGTTGGGAGTCATGAAATATAGTAATTACAAATTGTTTTCCCAATTACGCAACATGGCTGACTATGCCAATTATCGTTGGCAACGCGATATATTAGGCTATGATGCAGGCCATCAGGAGGAGTTTTTACTCAAGTTATTGGGTGATACGCAAGTATGGAAGCGTATTGCGGTGTTGTTTGGTTCTTTAGCGGTGATCGCCTCATTACTGGCAGCCTATACCATTCTCAAAGGGCGAAAAATACTGCATCCTGCTGATAGAACCATCGAAAAACTATCAATAAAACTGACGAATAGAGGGCTGTCGCGTCGGCAGGGTGAAGGCGTGATAGCCTATTTGCAGCGACTACAGCAGCATCAGCCCCAATGGCAAACGTCTTTATTGGCATTGCAAGAAAGTTATAGCGTGGTGCGTTATCAACAGTCATCACCGACCCATCCCAAGGAAATCCGAAAAATGGCTCGTTTATTGCGCGGTTGGCCGCGTTATCAAGCACAAAAAACAAAAGAGCTATAAAAGACCTTGCATACAATGGCTTGCATATATAAAATGCTGTCCTCTTTAGACGTATAGCTCAGTTGGTTAGAGCACCACCTTGACATGGTGGGGGTCGCTGGTTCGAGTCCAGTTACGTCTACCAAAATTGTTAATAAATACAAGCACTTACAGAGGTGCTTTTTTTATGTCCGTGTCACAAGTTTGAGCGTGTCACCATAGTGTCACCATGCTCAAGAAAACGAATAGCTTAAAATTAATACTTTCTATTTTTCAGGCAATAAAAATCCGCCTTATGGTGGCGGTGGAAAACTCAATAAAAGAAATTCATCTCAGTGCTAATCTACATCAAACGGCTACTTCCTCCAGTAAGTCCATTGTTATCTTCGAGTGGCAACGTTCTGGTCATAAGGGAAGTGGTCGTTTTTGTCTGTAAAGACATTTATCACCCATGTTTGCCTTTAGCTCTATTTTGTCGCCTGCCTTAGCCTTTGGATTGCCTCTTTTTTACTATCCGAAAATCCATACCCCCATGCGCCGACATAGTTACTTGAGCGATTAAATCTAAACCGCTTATCACCGTCACTACAAAATGCCAACCCACCCTTAAAAAATGGCTTTTTGTCTTGTGCTATTTTTTTACGCTTGGCTACTTTTTCAGCCGTGTATTCCCCGTCTTTAAGCGCATTTTGCGAAACTATCTTTTTGCCTTCGTCACTTGTTGCGCCTGTGGACATTAACCACGGCTTATAAGTTTTGATGCGTTCAGCTTGTGCTTGCCGTTGTTCATCCGTCCATTGTCTTGCTGCCATGATTACACCTCATAAAATAAGTAACAGTCTGTTCTTAAAATAAAGTTTAACGGCTAAAAACGTCAACATAAACGAGTGTTACACCGTCAACTTGAATCATCACAAAGCTAATAACGTCAATGCTTGTAAAGGGGTAGACGGTTGATAGTGTACCGTCAACTTGCGTAACCCCGTCACCACCTGCGACTTGACGCTATACCGCTAGAATATGGCTAAATTATCTAACAGTTTGTTATTGAAATAGAAAAATCAGCCTAAAAGCGTCCGTTTTTGATTCGCTACCGTCCTGTTTAGTATACGTTTCTGTCATGCCGTCCAGTTTTTAAAGTTCCTGTTTAGCGTCCGAATGATTGCAATATTGAAAACCGCTTAATGCTAGTTGTACTAAGGCTTACAAGGGTAATTTTACCATCCGAATGACCATCCGAATGACCGTCCGAATAGCCGCACCGTCCGAATGATCA
>JBKJUH010000186.1:0-8947 GCA_046590075.1 Agitococcus sp. | reverse complement strand
ATGCCTTTTTTCTGGCTATCGACGGCCATCATCGCGGCAAGGGCGTCTAGATTTTTGTCTAGCGCGAACCTCGTCATGGACAATGTCATCTTGCCAGACTCGATTTTGGCGAAGTCCAGCACGTCGTTGACAATGCCAAGCAGTGACTGACCAGCCTGCTGCAACATCTCTAGACAGTCTTTTTGTTCGGCCGACAGAGTCGTTTGTCCGAGCAGATAGCTCATGCCGAGGATGGCGTTGATGGGGGTGCGGATTTCATGGCTCATGTTGGCGACAAACTCGCTCTTGGCGCGACTGGTTTGTTCGGCATGTTCCTTAGCCACCGACAACACCTGTTGGGCTTCTTTTTCGACCGTGATGTCGCGGTTAATGCCCACCATGCGTAAAGGTCGACCCTGTTCATCACGAACAACAACGGCTGCCGTTTGTATGTGGCGAACCTGCTGGTCTGGCCCGATAATACGAAAGCTGCTTTCCAACTTCATGTCGCCACGCTCGGCGCCCGCGATCATGGCATTTATTACTGGCAGGTCGTCTGGGTGCACAATCTGTTGCCACTGCTTGTGAGTAATAGGCCCAGCCTTGGCGTCTCTAAAATACAGATCGTACATGGTCTGATCCCATACCTGCGTTCGTGTTTGCAGATCCCAGTCCCAGACGCCAATGCCAATCGCAGTGGTGGCCAAGCTGAGGCGCTCGGACAGTTGCTGGATTTCCAGTTGCTGGGCGCGGCGACTACTGATGTCTTCAATTTGTGCAATCAGGTGCAGCGGACAATGATGCTCGTCGCGTAACAGCGAGGCGTTCAACTGTACCCACACATAGTGACCGTCCTTATGCAGATAACGTTTATCCATTTGGAAGAAGCGTACCTCATCAGCAAAGAGTCGCGCCACATTGGCAAGATGTTGTGCCATATCGTCGGGGTGGGTAAGCTCCTGAAAAGTCAGCTGGCCGATCTCGTCTTTGGTGTAGCCGAGAATATTAATCAAGGCGTGGTTGACCTGCAGGAACTGACCTTGCAGCGACAGGATAGCCATGCCTATCGGCGCATAATCCAAAATATGGCGTAGATAAGCTTCGCTTTGTAGTAGCGCCTGTTTGGCTAACGCCCGTTCGGTAATATCCGTCACCGCCATGCGGCAGGTTTTGCCCCCTGCATCGTTAATCGCTTCGAGATGAAGGCAACACAGGCTGTTGTCGGCTTTTTCCAGCGCCACATCTGTCACTTGTTTTATGGTGCTACTGAATACTCGAGCCAGAAAGTCGTTAAAAGCCTGACAATCCTCTTTTATGATAAAGGTACCTAGACGCCTACCCAGCAGCTTGTTGGATGGCTGTTCCAGCAGGCTGGCTCCAGCAATGTTGGCGTTGCCGATGGCGCCATCAGGCGCAACGCTAAAATAACCGATGGGGGCTAAATCGTAGAGTTCAGCATAAAGTGCTGCACTTGCCTCGGCTTCCTGTCGCGCTAGACGCAACTCCTCATTCTGCATTTCCAACTCAACCTGATGCACTTGGAGGGAATGCAGCAGTTTGAGGGTATCGGTATCGGTATCCGTATGTGCTGTCTCATTGGCGGCAGGCAGGTACGGTTCTGCGAGCCTCCGCAGCCCGCTCATGCTAAAAAGTCGTTTCATACGGTCTATCTCCTTGTCGCGGCCTAGCCACTTCTGACGCACTATATACCAAGCTACTTTTTAACACGTTCAAGCGACTGATTGCTTTTTAAGCTACATTTTGCCTACATTATGCTACAGACATGCGCGCTTGGCCTAAGGCTCGGGGTTGGAAGTCTGGCGCAGAACGGCCTCCAGTTTCTTGGCCGCGGTAATGTCGAGAAAGGTGATCACTACGCCATTGATGATGTTGTCATGGGTGCGATAAGGCATGATGCGCACGGTAAACCAGCGGCCATCATGCGTGGTAATCGGTTTCTCGGTAAACACCAAGGTAGTCAGCACGTGCTGAGCATCGGTGGACAGTGTTGGATAATCCAAGTCAGAGACAATATCGGATAGCGACCGCCCGACATCAGACGGCAGCAGCTTAAACAGGCGTGTGGTATGAGGTGTAAAGCGCCGCACCCGTAACGCGTTGTCTAAAAAGACGGTGGCGATTTCGGTACTGTTGAGCAGGTTCAGCATGTCATTGTTGACTAATGACAGATCATCGACCTTGGACTGGAGTTCGGCATTAACGGTCTGTAGCTCCTCGTTCATGGACTGCATTTCTTCTTGGGAGGTGGTCAGTTCTTCGTTGGCGGACTGCAACTCCTCGTTGGTGGACTGCAATTCTTCCTGAGAGATCTGCATCTGTTCGCGCAGGCTTTGCAGTTCCATGCGCGCATGTTCAATATCGTTCACCCGAGCATCATGGCGGCTGGTTATAACCCGCTTGAGAGTGCCCACTTTAGATGCGACGTCCACAGGGTGGGTAAAGATGACTATCACCTTGTCAGCGGGTTCCTCCGAGGAGCCAAGGGCTTGCACAGTGATGTTGACTTGGCGGACGCCGCCATTGGTGCCGACTTTGATGTCTTCGACGGTGACGGGTACCTGCTCTCGAACGGCTTTCTTCACAGCCTGCATCAGCGGAAAATGCAAGCCTTCACGGCTCATGGCATGGATATTCCAATTGGTCTTGCCCGCTGGAGGCTCAAGGTAGTGGCCAGTGCTACCGTTGATATAAAGAATATCGCCCTCAACATTGATCAGGACGGCTGCGGGTGAGTAATGTTTCAACAGAAACTGATCTACCAAGTGCTGGATAGTGACGGGTGAGGACATCATGGTGTTTTTTTCCTGCGTCATACGCGGTTTGGGCGGGAAGGTGAGCGCAAGGCTTCTGGCTACGGAGGGTGATTGGGCAGGGATGCGTCGGTAAAGTCGAAGCTTACTTTCTATCGGGTCGAAGAGCTCGCCAAAGTTGCCAATGGTTTCGGCATTGCCGAGCAACAAAATGCCGTCTGTTTTCAGCGCGTAATGAAACAGGGGCAGCAGCATGTTCTGCAGTGTCCGACCGAGATAAATCAGCACATTTCGGCAGGTGAGAATGTCCAAGCGAGTAAAAGGCGCGTTCATGCTCAGGTTGTGCGGCGCAAAGAGGATCATCTCGCGGATTTTCTTGACCACGCGCAAGCCCTGATCTTCGGCAACGAAATAACGCTCCATGCGCTCGGGTGAAAGATCTTGGGACGCCATCCGCGAATATAGTCCTTGGCGCGCAAACGTAATGGCGTCAGGATCGAGGTCGGTGGCGAATATTTTGAGCGTGATGCCGTCATTCGGGCGGGTCTGTGCCAATACCTCGGCAAAAATTATCGCTAGCGAATACGCTTCTTCACCCGTGGAGCAAGCAGGCACCCAAGCTCGAAACTCTTGGCCGTTTGACGCCTTGGCCAGCAATGCTGGCAGCACCTCCGTCTTCAGGTATATCCATACCTCGGCATCACGAAAAAAACGGGTGACACCAATGAGCAATTCTTTGAATAGCATGTCTTTTTCTTGCGGGTTGTCGCGCAGAAAATCCACATACGTATTCATTTTCGCAATTTGGTGCAGACCCATACGCCGTTCGATACGCCGATACAGCGTGGTCTTTTTATACAGCGAAAAATCATTGCCCGTGTGTGCGTGCAATTGCGCAATAATTTTATCTATGCTGCTATTCGAACCCGTGTCGTGCTGTGAGTTCAGGAGATTCTGGCGGTAACGAATGATGCGCTCAGGCAAGGCTTCCACGAGGTCGACGAGGTCAGCAAGCCCAGCACTGATCGCGCTTCGCGGCATGCTGTCGAATTTGGCGGTGGTAGGCTCCTGCGCTGCCGTTAGCCCGTCTTGGAACTTGATGGCGCGTAAGCCTAGCGTTCCGTCTGTGCCCATGCCCGACAAAATCACGGCAACGGCGTTTTTTTGCTGATCTTCCGCTAATGACTGAAAAAAGAAATCAATGACCCAAGGTTGACTGTGCGGCTGCCCCATGTCTTGAAGCAAGAGCTTGCCGTGGGCAATAGCTATATTCTTATTGGGCGGGCTGACATAGACACAGTTTGGCTTGACCATCATGCCGTTGCTGGCCTCCAATACGTTCATGACCGTGACGCGCTGAAGTAGCTCAGGCAGGGCACTTTTATGATCGGGGGCAAGGTGTTGCACGACGATAAAGGCCATACCACTGTCAGCGGGTACCTGCGCCAGAAACAGATTGAGTGCTTCCAAACCCCCAGCCGAGGCACCAATACCCACGACTGGAAACCGAAGTTCCGTGGGCTTGTGGGGGGGTAGTGCTACAAGCGCTTGCCTGCTTGGGGAGTCGGGCGTGATCATGGGGTTAAACTCTCTGATGAGCAGAAGTAAGTCCGTTTTGCGTATTTTCTGTTGCGGAAAGGGGGCTGTCAATCGCCCCTACTAGCAAAAACATCATTTTGCTATGGGGCAGTCCCTGTCCATATTAAACGCTGTAGTTTTACTTTCCTTTCGCACTGAGCCTGACGAAGTATTTAGTGCCAGTGGTTCGATGCATCGTCAGGCTCTGCATCACTACGAACGGTAAATTTTTGCATTAGTGCTTAGAGGGTATTTATTACACATAAATGACGGATTGCCCACGCATGAATGTGCGTCCTTTGTGTCCCATCACAAAATCTCCCCCCCAAAGTCCTATCTAAAATGTGTATAATCTCCCACCTTGCGCTTGGCTGGGATTTGTTATGTTTTATTCGCTTATTCGACAGTTCTTATTTCGTTTGTCGCCTGAGGCTTCGCATCATGCAGCGTTACGTAGTTTAGCTATCGGTGAAAGCCTCGGTTTACTCAAATTATTCTATTCAACACCCAGTCTGCCCGTTAATGTTATGGGAATAGACTTTCCCAATCCTGTCGGTTTGGCCGCAGGTCTCGACAAAAATGGCGATTATATTGATGCTTTAGCAGCACTCGGTTTTGGTTTTCTCGAAATCGGTACAGTAACGCCACGTCCACAAGCAGGCAATCCACAGCCGCGACTCTTTAGAATCCCTGAAGCGCAAGCGATTATTAACCGTATGGGTTTTAATAATTTGGGCGTTGACCACCTCGTTGAACAAGTCAAAAAGGCAAAGTTTGACGGTATTTTAGGCATCAATATTGGTAAAAATGCCGATACGCCTGTCGAAAACGCAGCCGATGACTATATTCATTGTTTAGAAAAAGTCTATGAATATGCCGATTATGTCGCGGTGAATATTTCTTCACCCAATACCCAAGGTTTACGCTCCCTTCAAACAGGCAGTGCCTTTTCCGATTTGCTGCGACAGTTAAAAGAATGCCAAGCACGTTTAGCCATACAACATGGCCATTATGTGCCGTTGGCCGTGAAAATTGCCCCAGATTTGCAAGATGAAGACATTGAATATATTGCCGAACAATTAGTCGAACAGAGTATTGACTGTGTTATTTCATCCAACACCACCATTGGCCGCGCGGGAATTGAAAGTCTTGCCTTAGCCAATGAAACAGGCGGTTTGAGTGGCAAGCCTCTAAAAGCATTAGCCAATTATACCCTAGCGCGTTTATGCCAAGCCTTAGATGGTCGTGTGCCTGTTATCGGGGTCGGCGGCATTATGGATGGTATGAGCGCTGCCGATAAAATAACGGCAGGTGCGAGTTTGGTGCAGATTTATACGGGTTTTATTTATAGTGGCCCTGCATTGATTAAAGATGCCGCGCAAGCGATTAAAGCGACTCAGTAGGTCAGGCTTTAGTCTGATATTGTCGGGCTAAAGCCTCGACCTACTGTCAATAAATTATCCAAGAGAATCGTTACGTTATGCCTTTAGCTGATATTGTTATTTTGGCCATTATTGCCCTGTCGATGTGGAAAGGTTTTAGCCGTGGTTTGGTGCGCGAAGCCTTAGCCTTAATGGGCTGGGTGTTGGGTTTGATTGTCGCCATTAATGGTTATCAAGCATTTGCGAAAGTATTAGCCCCGTTTATTACTACGCCATCATTGCAAAAAGCCGTGGCTTTTTTAGTGTTATGTCTAAGTATGGTCTTGCTCAGTTATATCATCGCTTTGGCACTTCATAGCCTGTTAAAGGCTCTCGCCTTAGGCCCAGCAGACAAATTAATGGGCGCAGGTTTTGGCGCAGCACGAGGATTATTGATTGTCTTGTTAGTGCTTAACTTAGTCGCTCCCTATCTACAGAATGACGCATGGTGGAAAGAGTCGACTTTCCCCAATGCCTTATTGCCTTATGTGCCAGTCGCTCAACAGGTAACGGACGAAGTGAAAAAACAAGTCCATCACTTACCTAAAGCACCGATTGTTACTCCTAAATCCAGCCAACATTGAGGTGAACTATGTGCGGTATTGTCGGTATTGCTGGAAAATCACCAGTGAATCAATCCCTTTATGACGCGCTAACTGTTATGCAGCATCGTGGTCAAGATGCCGCTGGCATTGTCACCATTCACGATGGTCGTTTGTTTTTGCGTAAAGATAACGGCATGGTCAGGGATGTTTTTCATACTCGCCATATGCTCCGTCTGATTGGTAATTTTGGTATTGGCCATGTGCGTTATCCCACCGCAGGCTCGTCTAGCTCTGCCGAAGCACAGCCGTTTTATGTTAATTCACCCTATGGCGTCACCTTGGCGCATAACGGTAATTTAACCAATGCTGATGAAATTGCTAAAGATTTATTCCGTAGCGATTTGCGCCACATCAATACCGACTCCGATTCCGAAGTATTGTTGAATGTCTTTGCCCATGAATTACAAGCTTTAGGTAAGTTACAACCAACCGAAAATGATATTTTTCAAGCGGTTAGTGCGGTGCATAAACGCTGTCGGGGTGCTTATGCTGTCGTGGCAATGGTGACGGGTTATGGTTTATTGGGTTTTAGAGACCCCAATGGCATTCGCCCGATTATTTATGGCGAACGTGATACCCCCGAAGGCAAAGAATATATGATTGCCTCGGAATCGGTTGCGATTACCTCTCTAGGTTTTAAGGTGGTGCGCGATTTAGCACCTGGTGAAGCGATATTTATTAACAACGACGGCAAAATGTTTAGCCGTCAATGTGCCGAAAATGTCGTCTTTACGCCGTGTATTTTTGAATATGTGTATTTTGCCCGTCCCGATTCACGCATTGATAACATCTCTGTGTATAAATCGCGCTTACGCATGGGCGAAAAACTAGCGATGAAAATTAAGCGTGAATGGGGTGCAGACCATGATATTGATGTTGTCATTCCTATTCCTGATACCAGTCGCACGGCTGCGTTAGAACTCGCCAATAAGCTGAACGTCAAGTATCGTGAAGGCTTTATGAAAAATCACTATATTGGCCGTACCTTTATTATGCCAGGCCAAAGCCAACGTAAAAAATCGGTGCGCCAAAAGCTGAGTCCTGTTGATTTAGAGTTTCGCGGTAAAAATGTATTATTAGTTGATGATTCGATTGTGCGTGGCACAACGTGTCGGGAAATTATTCAAATGGCGCGTGATGTTGGTGCGCGTAAAGTGTATTTTGCTTCTGCGGCACCGCCTGTACGTTTCCCAAATGTCTATGGCATTGATATGCCAGCTAAATCGGAACTGATTGCCTATGGCAATACCACCGAAGAAATTTGCCAATTGATTGGTGCAGATGGGTTGATTTTTCAAGACTTAGACGACTTGATTGCCTCGGCGCGTGAAGGTAATCCTGAAATTGAACAGTTTGATTGTTCGGTCTTTGATGGTAAATACATCACAGGTGATATTGACGACGCTTATTTAGACCGTTTAGCCAAGTCACGTAGTGATAGTGCCAAACGTAAAGTCCAACAAGTGGAAAACGTCACCATTGAACTGACCAACGTACCCGACCAAGACTAAGGAGTGTGTCATGTCCGCCGAATTACCCGATGATATTTGGGCTGAAGTTGCGTTTGATACCTTAGCGGTGCGTGCAGGTGTGGCCCGTACCAACGAAGGTGAACATAGCGAAGCGTTGTTTTTAACCTCATCGTTTGTGTTTAACAGTGCTGCTCATGCAGCGGCACGTTTTGGCGGTACAGAAGCAGGCAATATTTATTCCCGTTTTACCAATCCAACCGTTCGCACCTTTGAGCAACGCTTAGCCGCTTTAGAGGGTGGCGAAAGGGCAGTGGCGACCAGTTCGGGCATGGCGGCTATTTTAGCTACCGCGTTGGCGTTTTTGTCGGCAGGCGACCACGTCGTTTGTTCGCGTGCGGTGTTTGGTACCACCAATGTGTTGTTTGAAAAGTATCTGAAAAAATTTGGTGTAGCAACAACCTTTGTCTCGTTAACCGACTTAGCAGAATGGCAAGCAGCGATTCAGCCCAAAACCAAATTGTTCTTTTTAGAAACACCGAGTAATCCGATGTGTGAAGTGGCGGATATTCCTGCGTTAGCCGAATTAGCCCATCAACACGGTATTTTGTTGGCGGTAGATAATTGTTTTTGCACACCCGCATTACAAAAACCGTTGGCATTAGGCGCAGATTTAATTATTCACTCGGCCACCAAATATTTAGATGGTCAAGGCCGAGCCTTAGGTGGTGCAGTCGTTGGCAGTCATAAACTACTCGAAGAAGTCTATGGTGTTGTGCGTACTTGTGGCCCCAGCATGAGTGCGTTTAACGCATGGATATTTTTGAAAGGCTTAGAAACCTTACGCCTACGCATGGAAGCCCATTCCGCCAGTGCTTTAGCGTTGGCGCAATGGTTAGTGGAGCAACCACAGGTTGAACAAGTCAATTATTCGGGTTTGCCTAACCATCCTCAACATGAGTTAGCGGCCAAGCAACAACGGGCGTTTGGTGGTGTATTGTCGTTTGTAGTTAAAGGTGATCGTGAAGGCGCGTGGCGATTTATTGACGGCACTAAAATTATGTCCATCACCGCGAATTTAGGTGATGCAAAAACGACGATTACGCATCCAGCATCAACCACAG
>JBKJUH010000416.1:0-8590 GCA_046590075.1 Agitococcus sp. | reverse complement strand
TCTTTAGATATTCAAGGCGAACGTATTGCTGTGTCTGTGCCGACTGAAGGCAGTTTTGTTGCCCCTGCCCGTTTAGCGTGCGGTGAGGTTGCCGATAACAGCCAAGTGACGCATAGCGTGCCTTTAGTGCAATTAGCGTGGGCGCGTAGTGGTGATAAGGGCGATTCTTCCAACATTGGCGTTATTGCGCGTAAGGCGGAATACCTACCTTGGATTCGCGCTAGTTTAACTGAAGAAGCTGTTGCTGCTTATTGCCAACATTGGCTAGAAGCTCGCAGCACCGTGACGCGTTATGAAATGCCTAGTCTAAATGCGTTTAATTTTATGCTGACTTATGCCTTAGGCGGTGGCGGCATTGCCAGCCAACGGGTTGACCCACAAGGTAAGGCGCACGCGCAACAGTTATTGGCGATGCCTGTAAAGATTCCTGCGGAACTTTTATAGTTTTTTCTTGTCCCCTCTCCTTAATAAAGGGGAGGGTTAGGGTGGGGTTTATCGTTATGACGCTAAACCCCCTCCCAACCTCCCCCTTAACTAAGGGGGAGGAGCTTAATTTAAAGGTTTTAATGTATGTCTTACAACTCTATTTTTCGTGACGATGCCTTTGCCGATAAAGTAATTATTGTGACAGGCGGTGGTTCAGGTATTGGCCGTTGTACCGCGCACGAATTAGCTGCTTTAGGCGCGCAAGTGGTGATTACAGGTCGTAAAGCCGAAAAATTGGCGTTGGTTGAAGATGAAATTATTCAAGATGGTGGCTTAATTCGCTCCATCGTTTGCGATATTCGTGATGAGCAACAAGTCAAAGATACCATCGCCACCATCATTCAAGACTTTGGCCGTATAGATGGTTTAGTCAATAACGCTGGGGGTCAATTTCCTTCTGCCCTCGCCAATATTTCCACCAATGGTTTTGATGCCGTTGTTAAAAACAATCTTCATGGCACGTTTTTAATGATGCGTGAAGTCTATAACCAATGGATGTCTCAACACGGCGGCAGCATCGTTAATATGTGTGCCGATATGTGGGGTGGAATGCCTGGTATGGGACATTCAGGCGCGGCGCGTGCTGGGGTGGATAATTTAACCAAAACTGCCGCCGTTGAATGGGCTGTTAGTGGCGTGCGCGTCAATGCGGTTGCGCCAGGCTGGATTATTTCTTCGGGCATGGACTCTTATAAAGGCGATTTTGCCAAGTTTGTTATTCCCACATTAGCCAGCAAAGTGCCGTTAAAACGCATGGGAACGGAGTCGGAAGTATCAGCCATGACCTGCTTTTTACTCTCCGAAGCGGCTGCGTTTATTTCAGGGGTCACCATACGTATTGATGGTGCAGCATCATTAGGCACACCGATTTATCCTTTAGCTGACCATGAAAACTCCGAAGCGTATAACGGTTTTCATCGGGCATTTATTCCTGACGTGCTTAAAAAGAAGTAAATCTCACCCCTGCCCTCTCCTTCGAGGAGAGGGAGATTCATCGCTAAGTCCCCTCTCCCTTTGGAAGAGGGAGGAGAAAATAGACTATGCCCATTATTGAGCTAGAAACTGACCGCAACAGTGCTGATTTTGCTGCTAATCAACAAGCCATGCTCAAACAAATTGACGAAGTGGCGGCGATTAAACAAAAGGTCTTAGAACGCTCGTTGCAAGAAAAACCCAAATTCGTCAAACGCGGCAAAATGTTACCGCATGAAAGGGTGCAACATTTATTAGATGCTGGCTCGCCCTTTGTCGAGTTATGTGGTTTAGCAGGTTATATGCTGCACGACGACAAAGATGGCACCGAAGCAGGCGGCAATATGATTGCTGGCATTGGTGTTATCAATGGGGTGCGTTGTTTGGTGGCTGCCAGTAATTCCGCCATTAAAGGCGGCACCATTTCACCCAGTGGTTTGCGTAAAAGCCTACGTTTACAACAAATTGCCAAACAAAATAAATTACCTTGTGTGACGCTAGCCGAAAGTGGCGGCGCAAACCTGAACTATGCCGCCGATATTTTTGTTGAAGGTGCGCGCTCGTTTGCCAATCAAGCGCGTATGTCAGCGATGGGTTTACCACAAATAACCGTAGTACATGGTAATGCCACGGCTGGCGGTGCGTATCAACCCGGTCTATCGGATTATATAGTGGTAGTGCGTGGCAAAACAGCGATGTTTTTGGCAGGCCCACCGCTGTTAAAAGCGGCGACAGGCGAAGTAGCGACCGAAGAAGACTTAGGCGGCGCGGCCATGCACGCACAAATCGCAGGTACAGCAGAATACTTGGCGGAAAACGATGCTGATGGCATTCGTCAAGCTCGCGACATTGTTGCTATGTTGGGCTGGGACACTATCGCCCCAACAGCTCAATTTGCCGAACCGCGTTACCCGATTGATGACATTTTAGGGTTAATCCCTTGTGATTTACGCAAGCCTTACGATGTCCGTAGCATCATCGCTTGCTTGGTTGATAATTCTAACTTCCTTGATTTTAAAACAGAATTTGACAATCAAACAATTTGTGGTTGGGCCAACATTGGTAACGTTACTATTGGCATTCTCGGCAACAACGGCCCAATCACTCCTCAAGGCGCAGCCAAAGCCAGTCAATTTATTCAGCTTTGCGACCAAAGCAATCGCCCGTTATTGTTTTTGCACAACACCACAGGTTTTATGGTGGGAACGGAGTCGGAACAACAAGGGGTGATTAAACACGGCTCGAAAATGATTCAAGCCGTTGCTAATGCCCGTGTGCCGAAGTTGTCGATTGTGATTGGTGGCTCTTATGGTGCAGGCAACTATGCCATGTGTGGTCGAGGTTTAGAGCCGCATTTTATTTTTGCCTGGCCAAACTCAAAAACAGCGGTGATGGGTGGCGCACAAGCAGGCAAAGTGCTGCGTATTGTCACTGAACAAAAACAGCAGAAAATGGGGCTTATCCCCGACGAAAACGTGCTCAATTTTTTAGAAATGAGCACCGCCGCCAAACTAGAAGCACAATCAACTGCGTTATTTAATACCGCTAATTTATTTGACGACGGCATTATTGACCCTAGAGATACACGCAAGCTGTTGATTTTTTTACTACAAACCATTCGTGACGGCGAAAAAAGACAACTTCAGCCTAGCACTTATGGCGTGGCACGATTTTAAGAGGACAACACCATGCAATTTACGCCAGAACATGAAGCTTTACGCCGCACCGCACGTCAATTTGTTGACAAGCAAATCAATCCTTTTGTCGATGAATGGGAAGAAGCAGGGATTTTTCCTGCCCATGAATTGTTCAAAAAAATGGGTGATCTTGGTTTATTAGGCATTTGTAAGCCTGTAGAAAATGGTGGCATGGGCTTGGATTACTCCTACAACATGGTCGTTGTTGAAGAATTAGGTCGTATTTCTTGTGGTGGCGTGCCGATGGCGATTGGCGTGCAAACTGACATGGCGACACCTGCCCTTGCTCGTTTTGGCTCACCCGAATTACGTGCTAAGTATCTTGCTCCTGCGATTGCAGGCGAAATGGTGGCTGCTATTGCCGTGTCTGAACCTCATGCTGGCTCAGATGTTGCCGCTATTAAAACCACCGCCATCAAAGACGGTGATGACTATATTATCAACGGCACTAAAATGTGGATTACCAATTCCACCCAAGCCGATTTTTTCTGTTTGCTCGCCAATACTTCCGATGACAAACCACACATCAATAAGTCGATGATTATTGTGCCGTCTAATCTTCCTGGTATTAGCTTCTCTAAAAAACTGAACAAGATGGGTATGCGTTCATCCGATACCGCGCAAATCTTCTTTGATAATGTGCGTGTCCCACAAAGTAACCGCGTGGGTGCTGAAGGTATGGGCTTTATGATGCAAATGATGCAGTTTCAAGAAGAGCGTTTATACGCCGCCGCGAATGCGTTGGGTGGTGCGGAAACCATCATCAATGCCACGATTGAATATTGCCGTCAACGTCACACCTTTGGTATGCCGCTGATCGACAACCAAGTGATTCACTTCCGCATGGCCGAACTGATGACCGAAGTCGAATGTTTACGCGCATTAACCTATCAAGCCTGTGAACAACACATTGCAGGTGAAGACGTTACCCGTCTTGCATCAATGGCAAAATTAAAATGTGGCCGCTTGTTGCGTGAAATTGCTGACTCATGTTTGCAATATTGGGGCGGTATGGGCTTTATGTGGGATAACCAAATTTCCCGTGCCTTTCGTGATACCCGCTTAATTTCGATTGGTGGTGGCGCGGATGAAATTATGCTCGGGATTATTTGCAAAACAATGAACATTTTGCCGAGTAAAAAGAAGAAAGCTTAATTGTATTGTTCCCTCTCCTTTTTAAGGAGAGGGTTAGGGTGAGGTTTTCGCTATGGCAAATAACCCCCTCCCAGCCTCCCCCTTAATCAACGAGGAGGAGCAAAGCCAACAAAGGACAGCAACATGACATTACCCATCACCCAAACACTATTACTTCATATTGATAAAGGCATTTTGCATATTACGCTGAATCGTCCCGAAAGCCGTAATGCCATGAGTTTACAAATGGTGCAAGAGCTACAAGCAACGTTTGCATGGGCAGCCAATAACGCCATTCGCGCGGTGGTCTTACGTGGCGCAGGCGGGCATTTTTGTGCAGGTGGCGATATTCGCGATATGATGACTATTCGTCAACAAGCGACAGACAATCCTCAAGCTTATCAACATTTTAATCGCACTTTTGGCCATTTATTAACGCAAGTGAATAACGCGCCATTTTTAGTGATCACGGTATTAGAAGGTGCCATTTTAGGCGGTGGTTTTGGTTTAGCCTGTGTCAGTGACGTTGCTTTAGCCAAAGCCGATGCTCAGTTTGGCATGCCCGAAACCCGTTTAGGCATTATCCCTGCGCAAATTGCCCCGTTTATTGTCCAGCGTTTAGGCTTAACGCAAGCACGACGTTTAGCCTTATTAGGCATGCGCATTAATGGCGAAGTGGCGCAACAACTGGGTTTGGTGCATGAAGTATATGTTGATAAAGACAGTTTAGAAACAGCCCTAACACGAGTGCTACATGACTTACAGCAATGTGCGCCCAATGCCACGCGTGTCACCAAAGCGTTATTACAACAAGTCGGCTATCAACCCATAGAGCATTTATTGGATGATGCCGCCGAAGCCTTTGCTTGCGCCATTCAAAGTGCCGAAGGCATGGAAGGCGGTATGGCTTTTATGCAAAAACGAGCTGCCAGTTGGGTACTGTAGGAGCGAATTTATTCGCCATGATGGACAACATGAGAACTTATTATGTCATTTACTAAACTATTAATTACCAATCGTGGCGAAATTGCTTGTCGGATTATTAGAACCGCCAAACAATTAGGCTATCGCACCGTTGCTGTTTATTCCGATGCCGATAGCAACGCGCCCCATACCCAATTAGCGGACGAAGCCATTCATATTGGTGAGTCTAGCGTCTCGGCCTCGTATTTATCCATTGATAAAATCATTGCTGCCGCTCAACAATCAGGCGCAGATGCCATTCATCCCGCCTATGGTTTTTTGTCGGAAAACGAAGATTTCGCCACCGCTTGCGCGAATAACAACATTATCTTTATTGGCCCTCCAGCTACCGCCATTCGTGATATGGGCAGCAAACGCCACGCTAAAATTATGATGATTAAAGCAGGCGTACCATGTATTGCAGGTTATGAAGGTGAAAACCAAGACGAATATTTTTTAGCCGCCCAAGCGGAAAAAATTGGCCTACCTGTGATGATTAAAGCTTCCGCAGGTGGCGGTGGCCGTGGTATGCGTTGTGTCACTCAAGCCAGTGAGATTTTAGCTGCTATTCGTACCGCACGCTCCGAAGCACAAAATGCCTTTGGTAGTGGCGAGTTAATTTTAGAACAAGCGGTGATCAATCCACGTCATGTAGAATTACAGATTTTTGCCGACCAACACGGTAACTGTGTCTATTTAGGCGAACGCGACTGTTCGATACAACGTCGTCATCAAAAAGTCGTCGAAGAAGCTCCCTGCCCTGTCATGACTCCCGAACTCCGTCAACGTATGGGTGAAGCCGCCGTTGCTGCCGCCCAAGCCGTGAATTATGTTGGTGCAGGTACAGTTGAATTTTTGTTAGATAACCAAGGCAAGTTTTATTTCTTAGAAATGAACACGCGCTTGCAAGTTGAACATCCTGTCACCGAACTCATTACAGGCCAAGACTTAGTCGCTTGGCAATTACGCGTTGCCGCAGGTGAACCCTTACCGTTACGCCAAGAGCAAATTCAACTCAACGGCCATTCGATTGAAGTGCGTTTATATGCCGAAGACCCACGCCAAAACTACCTGCCACAAACGGGTAAAATTTTGTCGTGGCAACCCGCCACAGGCGCACAAGTTCGGATTGATGATGGTGTACGAACAGGCGGTGAAGTCAGTCCCTTTTATGACCCGATGATTGCCAAAATCATTGCATGGGGCGCAACACGACAAGAAGCCGCGCGTGTCTTAGCCAAAGCCGTTGAAGATAGCGTGTTATTGGGTTTGAATAATAACAAAGCCTATTTAGCGCAACTGTTACGTCATCCTGCGTTTATTGCAGGCGACACCCATACAGGCTTTTTACTGCAACATGAAGACAGCTTAACGACACTACGCCCTTATCAAGCGCAAGACCTTGATTTTGCGGTAGCAGGCTTATTATTAAGCCTCGCAACCACGCCAACGGAACGCCTACAAACCGCCACCTTACCGCCTAAACACATCAGCCTTAGCATTGGCGAAGCCAAACAAGATGTGCAAGTAGCCGCACCACTGACGGTTAACAGCGCATGGCAAATCACCGTAGGGGCGAATTCATTCGCCATATCCATTTACAGCAACAAAGACGGCAAATTGACTTATGTATTAAACGGTCATCGTCGTGCTTTAGATTATGTGTTGGCTGATGGCAGCGTCTATTTTGATAAGGGACAAGGGCAAATCATCGCCAATGATGACACCTATGCCCCACCCAAAACCGCCAATGCTGCCAGCCAAAATCAAATTAATGCACCGATGGATGGCTTGCTGGTCAACGTCTTAACGCAAGTGGGTGACACCGTCAGTGCAGGTCAAACCTTGTTGTTATTGGAAGCGATGAAAATCGAACATCCGTTAAAAGCCCCTTGCGCTGGCGTGGTGAAAGAAATCATCATCCATGAAAAACAACAAGTGAAAAAACGGCAATTATTGTTGGTGATTGAGCCGAGTTAATGCGAACGACTTTTTTATTGGCGTTTTGAATTTTGCCTTTGCAAGGATGCTGTGGCACAACTGTTTGAGGCATGGATGCCGAGTTTTGTGCCACAAATGGTTTTGCTTACTTTTGTCGAAACAAAAGTAAGGCCTGCGGCAGGCAACGGTCAGTCGCTCTGCCACTCAGTCAGCCTCATCAATCAAGGATTATTATTATGTCCCTTAACAAGCAAACCGTCTTTATAACAGGCGCAAGTCGCGGTATTGGCCGAGCCATTGCCTTACGTTGTGCGCGTGATGGTGCAAACGTCATTATCGCTGCTAAATCGAACGAACCGCACCCCAAATTAGGCGGCAGTATTCATAGTGTTGCTGCCGAAGTGGAAGCCGCAGGTGGTAAAGCACTGGCGATTTTGCTCGATGTGCGTGATGAAGTTGCTGTCCATGCAGCCATGAAACAAGCCGCCGAACATTTTGGCGGTATTGATATTCTTATTAACAATGCAGGTGCAATCGCCCTCACCAATGTCGAAAATACTTCGTTGAAAAAATATGACTTAATTCAGTCAATTAATCATCGTGCGGTGTTTGTCTGTAGCCAAGCAGCATTACCGTTTCTTAAAAAATCCAGCAACGCCCATATTTTGAGCTTATCGCCACCCCTCAATCTCAATCCTAAATGGTTGACGGTATTTGCACCTTACACTTTGTCTAAATATGGCATGACTTTATTGTCGATAGGCATGGCGCAAGAGTTCAAAGACTACAATATTTGCGTTAATACCTTGTGGCCAGAAACCTATATCGCCACCGCTGCCGTCACTAACAATATTGCCACCGAAGAAGCTGTAAATATTTGCCGTAAACCCGAAATTATGGCGGATGGTGCATGGGCGATCTTAACGCAACGACAAACGGGTCAACATTTAACCGATGAACAAGTTTTAAGAATGACGGGGATAACCGACTTTAGTGCTTATGCTTGTAATCCTGCGACTATTGACCTCATTCAAAAAGACTTCTTTTTAGATTAATTCCTAGAATAAAGGCTGTTATTTACATCACTTTAATTTTGGACTGACGCGGTTATCGCTTATTTGTTCACATTTCAGCCGCTTTAGGTGGCCTTATGTTCACAAAACGCGCTAATTTCGGTGAAATGCGTCAGTCTTACGACAACAAGTCTTGCATGGATGCAGCCTTGAAGGTAAGTTAAGCGCGGCTTGATAACAATCTAGGACTTACGCGGTTATCGCTTATTTGTTCACATTTCAGCCGCTTTAGGCGGCTTCATGTTCACAAAACGCGCTAATCGCGGTGCGATGCGTAAGTCCTGATGTATTTAAATCTATCCAGTTAAAACGACTTTATTTCAA
>JBKJUH010000220.1:0-6811 GCA_046590075.1 Agitococcus sp. | reverse complement strand
AATAGTTTAAGTGAAAAAAAGCAATATCGACATGCGTGCTATTTTTTAATTCAGGCAATGGAGAAAAATATTCGAGCTAAAATATTTACGTTGGTCAATCCAAATCTTGAGTATTTTAGAAATAAAAACCGAACCCACTCTTTGGACTCAGCTGTTGAATTTCTTATTGAAATTGTTAGTACTAATAAAGTAATACAAGGGCAAATTTCTAATCAACTCAAAGCTCATGTTTTAGGAAATACGCAATATAATCATTTGCACAATAATCTTAGATACCCTGCATTTTTTGAAAAATATAATGCATATTCAATTTTAGATGTGACTGAAAAAGATTTTTCGACATTAAAAGAGCGGTTGAAGCTATTGAAGAAGTTTTTGGATGATTTGCATTTAATCACCTAGATGCATTGTAAATCTTGCGACTTTTTTAACCAACGAAGAAGTATAGACTAAATAGTTTGAAGAAAGTAAGTTGTTTTTATTGATTTTTTAATCTTGAGAATGAAACGGAGATGAACCAGACCCACGGAGTATAAATTCCGTAGGTCGCTATGTATTTGGAAAAAATATAGAATAAACAAGATGTTATTTTGAAAGTCTGTTTGTGCTTAATGTAAAGACAAAAGGATTACGAATCAGTTGCTCTACCGACTGAGCTATTTCGGCGTGAAGAATAAGAGGGCAGAGCGGTTGACAGTCAATAATCGACAGAGCTCTGCAAAGAAACCTGATTTTAACGCGCAAATGATAAAAAACAAGTGAGTGCTTTCTGATTTTTTGCTATATTACCGCCCCTTGTTGCGCTTAGCTCTAGCGAAGAAACTGCTAGGGTGGGGCAAGAGAATGGTCGCGTATCGTTCCTGCTACAAAGTAATACACCCTTGACGCAGGGGGGCGATACCTTCTTCACCACTCTTTAATGGTAAAAAACTATGAAAGCTGATATTCATCCAAAATATGAAAATATTACCGCAACGTGTTCTTGCGGTAATGTCATCGAAACTCGCTCGGCATTGTGCAAAAGCATTCACTTAGACGTGTGTGGCAAATGTCACCCCTTCTATACTGGCCAACAAAAAGTAGTTGATACGGGTGGCCGTATTGATAAGTTCAAGCAGCGTTTTGGCGCGCGCGGTAGCATTGCTAAGCCATAAGCGGCAGTAGCAAGCAAAGATAAAAGGCGAGGAAACTCGCCTTTTTTTATGACTAAAACTTCTTGGTAAACCCGTCCATTTAGAAAGCTGGAGTATTTAGATTGACGGCAGTTTTATGGGTTTTGTAGGGGTAAACCCATGTGTTTACCCTGAGTTTAGGGCAGACACATGGGTCTGCCCCTACCAAAAATCGTTAATTTTTAGGCGGCAAAAACTACGGGCTTCTTCGTACACGCGGTTTACTAAAAAATGTCATCGGGTACTGTGGGTGTTGTCGGTGTTGTTTCAGCAGGGGTGTCAGTGCTTGCAGGCGCAGAAGCACTAGGTTTGCTGGTTTTCGATGCTTCTGCACTTTTAGTGCTGTCGCCAGAGCCATCAATCCAACGGTCAGGCGTGCCTGCTAAGGCGTGTTCCATAAACGCTGTCCATAACGGCAATGCTGCAAAGCCACCATATTCTACACGCCCTAGAGAAGAAGGCTTGTCAAAGCCAACCCAACTAATAGCCACCATTTTGGGGCTAAAACCTGCAAACCACGCATCTTTTGCCTCATTAGTTGTTCCTGTTTTACCCGCAATATCACTACGTCCTAGCTTTAATGCGCTGCGAGCAGTGCCGTGTAAAATCACATCACGCAAAATATTCGCCATTTGATTAGCGGATTTTTCACTCATAATGCGTTTGGCAATTGGATAATTAGGTAAGGCAATCGGTGGTATTGCAGCTTGTGGCGGCTCAATCACCGAGATGTTTTGGCCTTCACCAACCACTTCGGTTGGCGGTGGGTTGGAGCCAATCATTTCATTGGCAATAGCAGAGTTGTCGCAAGGTTTGCACACTTGCTCAGGTTTTGCTTGAAACAAAACTTTGCCATCAACATCTTCAATTCGTTCAATAAAATACGGATTGACTCGATAACCCCCATTTGCAAAAGCGGCATAACCTGTTGCCATTTGTACGGGTAAGACCTGAGCAGTACCTAAAGCTAGGGTGAGGTTTTTAGGTAGCTCTTTGTCAAGAAAGCCAAAACGATTAAGATAGGTACGCGCTCTTTCCACACCAACGGCTTGCAATAAGCGCACAGAAACTAAATTACGCGATAAATACAAGGCGCGTCGTAGGGTAATAGGCCCCATAAAACGACCATCAGAATTACTGGGCGACCAATTACCTACCGTTAATGGCGAGTCATTCACAATACTGAAAGGGTTAAAACCTCTTTCCAGTGCCAAAGCATAAATAAAAGGCTTCATGGTAGAGCCTGCTTGCCGCCAGCCTTGAACGCTATGGTTAAATTGGCTGACCCCAAAATCAAAGCCACCCACTAAGGCCTCAATAGCCCCCGTTTCAGGGTGAAGTGCAATTAACTGGCCTTGGACATTGGGGATTTGCCGTAATACCCACGTGTTTCCGACCTGTTTAACGCGAATAATATCGCCAACAGCGGCAATTTGACTTGCTTTACTGGGATATGCTCCTAGGCTGTTCACCGATTTATAGGGGCGCGCCCAGCTCATACCCGACCAATTAATGGTGATTTTTCTGCCATCGCGCAAAATGGCATCCATCGTGCTTCGGTTAATTTGCGTAACTTGTGCAGGCCATAAACCGCCCGCAATTGACAATTGAGATAATGGACTTTCCGTTTTTTCGGCACCTCGCCAGCCGTGACGTAAATCATAAGCCAGTAAGCCCTCATTCACTGCCCTAACAGCAGCATTTTGTATGTCAGATTGTACGGTGGTAAAAACACGATAACCTGCACCCAGTACCTTGTCATCAAAACGTGCGGTTAGAGCAGCACGTACCATCTCTGCTAAAAATGGTGCGGTTACTTCGTCAACAACCGTATGAAAATGCACACCTGTGTCAGTAATGATTGCTTGTTCATAATCGGCTCGTTTAATATAGCCCAACGATAACATACGCCCAAGAATCCAATTGCGCCGCTCGAGGGAACGTTTAGCATTAACAACAGGGTTGTATTTGGAAGGGGCTTTGGGTAAGCCGGCAATCATCGCCATTTCTGCTAAAGATAGTTGATTAACATTTTTGCTGTAGTACACTTCGGCAGCAGCACCTATGCCATAGGCGCGTTGTCCCAAATAAATTTTATTGACGTACAGTTCGAGAATTTCCTTTTTAGAAAGAGCTTGCTCTATGTTACTCGCTAAGAGAATTTCGGTAAACTTACGACTAAATGTGCGTTGTGAAGTTAGGAAGTAGTTTTTAGCCACTTGCATGGTGATAGTAGAGCCACCCGATTGTATCGACCCCGTTTGGGCGATATCCGCAAAGGCTCTAGCAAGACCTTTAAGACTAATGCCTTGGTGATTAAAAAAATTATCGTCTTCTGCTGCTAAAAAAGCTTTGACGAACAGGGGGGGGATTTCGTCATAATGCAAAGGACGACTATGCTTCTCTCCGAACACGCTAATGAGTTTGCCATCACGACTATAAATTTGTAGTGGTGTCTCCAGTTTGATTTCGCGTAGTTGTTCAACGTTTGGTAGTTGTGGGTTAAGGTATAAATAAATACCGCTTGCTACTAAGAACAGGCTAAAGAAGACTAGCCAGCCTGCGGCAAGTAAGGGATGAATGCGCTCTGAGCTAAACGTAAATTTTTTCATTGGAGACCAGGGTGTAATAACAAACTAAGTGACAATCGTGAAGCGATAGTGGATTATAACTGCAATAATCACTTGTGCGGTACTTGCAGTCGTGTTAAGACTAGCATTTAATGCAATTTGGTATGAATGTGGTGTAACTACACATTCTAATTACAAAAATAAAAGGGAACAAATGCCGTGCTGCCCTTTCTAGGTAAAAAAAATACAAGCCTATTAGGCTTAGATATCAGCTCTACGTCGGTCAAACTCTTGGAATTAAGTTTGCAAGGGGATCGCTACCGTGTGGAAAGCTATGGGGTCGAGCCATTGCCGCAAAATGCCGTGGTCGAAAAAAATATTGCCGATGTCGAGGGGGTAGGTGAGGCTATTGCGCGACTTGTCGCCAAAGCTAAGCCACGTACCAAAAACGTTGCTGTCGCTGTGGCTGGTTCAGCTGTTATCACCAAAGTTATCGAGATGGATGCAGATCTATCCGACGATGAGCGTGAGTCGCAGATTCGCTTAGAGGCTGACCAGTATATTCCTTATCCACTTGAAGAAATTAATTTGGATTTTGAGGTTATTGGGCCGTCAGTAACAAACCCTGAACGGGTAAGTGTCTTGCTTGCGGCATCACGAACTGAAAATATAGAACTACGTGCCGATGCCTTAATTATTGCCAATATGACAGCACGAGTTGTAGATATTGAAGCATATGCAATGGAACGTGCCTTTAGTTTAGTTGTCGATAGCTTGCCTTGTGGTACAGAAGGTACGGTTGCCGTTATTGATATTGGCGCAACCATGACCACATTAAATGTTGTTAACGATGGTAAAATTATTTATACCCGTGAACAGCTTTTTGGTGGGCGGCAATTGACTGAAGAAATCCAGCGTCGTTATGGTTTGTCGTTTGAAGAAGCAGGTCGTCTCAAAAAAGACGGTGGCTTACCAGATGATTATGAGCCAGAAGTGCTCAGGCCGTTCAAAGAGGCTGTGGTTCAGCAGGTCACTCGCTCATTACAGTTTTTCTTTTCATCGAGTCAATATAATGATGTAGATCATATTTTATTGGCGGGTGGAACGGCATCGGTTGCTGGCCTAGCGGATATTGTGCAAGAGAAGCTCGGTACAGCGGTTAGTGTGGCCAATCCCTTTGTGCATATGTCATTTGCTCCCCAAATAAATGCGGCGGCTATTAGTAATGATGCGCCAGCACTAATGATTGCTTGCGGTTTGGCATTAAGGAGTTTTGACTAATGGCTAAGATTAACCTATTGCCATGGCGACAAGAGCTGAATAAACAGCGGCAACAAGAGTTTGTAGCGATAAGTGCTGCAGTAGCACTGACTGCAGCAGCTATTGTGTTACTGTTTCATGTGCTGATGAGTACACAATTAAGTGACCAAGAAGAAAGAAAGGCCTATATCCAGTCTGAAATCGCCACTTTAGATAGTCAGATTAAACAAATTGACGAGTTACAGACGCGTAAAGAAGACTTGCTTGCGCGAATGAAGGTCATTCAGGATTTACAGGGACGGCGTCCAATCATTGTGCGCGTGTTTGATGAGTTGGCTCATGCCGTGCCAGATAAAATTTATTTGACATCATTTGTGCGTGTAGGTGACACATTCACGATTGATGGTATTGCTGAGAGCAATACTCAAGTTTCTGCATTTTTGCGTAACTTGAACGCATCGACTTGGTTTAAAAACCCTGTTCTAGCGAATGTGACGGCTGATGATGCGGCGAGTAAAAAGGATATTAAAGATTCAAAGAAAAAAGCCATCGCAGCAGATGCGAAGAAAATGAATCGCTTTACCCTCAAGGTCGATTTGGAAGGCCCAGCACCTGCACCAGAAGAACTAGGTGTCAAAAAAACCAATAAGGAGGATGCCAAGTGAAGTTAAAAATCACCAAGGGTGAAGATGTTCAGCAAGGTAAAAAGTTTGACCTTCAAGACTTTATGAGTACGCTGAATACCTTGGATCCGCAAAATGTCGGTTCTTGGCCGCTTGCCGTAAAAGTATTGGTTTATATTATTGTTTTTGTGCTCGTGTTAGTGCTTGGTTATGTGTTTGATATTTCAGCTATGCGTGAAACCTACGCTTCTGGAGAACAGGCTCAAGAAACGCAAATGCAAGATTTTGAGCAAAAAGCCTTTAAAGCAAATAACTTAGATGTCTATAAAAAACAGCTTTCTGATATGGAGATTTCGTTTGGGTCGTTGCTAAAACAATTACCTAAGGATACCGAGGTTCCTGAATTGCTTGAGGATGTGACGCATACGGGTTTGGGTAGTGGTTTGGAGTTTGATGGCATTAACTTGGGTACTGAAACGTCCAAAGAGTTTTATGCGGAATTACCGATTACCATCAAAGTTCACGGGGATTATCATGCCTTTGGGGCGTTCGTCAGTGGTTCATCTGCGCTGCCAAGGATTGTTACTCTCCACGACTTCAAAATAACACCGCTGCAAAGCAAATTTGCTGATAATGGTGCCCCTGTTTTGAGTATGGAAATACTTGCTAAAACGTATCGTTATAATGATGCAGCGCCAAGTGATAAGAAAGCTAATAGCAAAGATGCCTCCAATACGAAAAAGGGAGGGGCTTAATATGTCTAAGTCAACATCCTATAAATTCATAAGCTTGTTTGCGACTGTTTTATTGATAACAGGCTTAACGGGTTGTTCATCAGATTTTGATGCCATGAAAGAGCAAATGGATGCAATCCGCGCGAAGCCTCGCGGGCGAGTTGAGCCACCGCCAGAGTTTACGCCAATGCCTACATTTACTTATGCTGCGCATCAAATGCGTAGTCCTTTCGTGCCACCAGTGACACTGGAAGAGTTGGTTGCTGCTGATCCAAGTAAAAAAGTTGCACCAGACTTTTCTAGGCCACAAGAATATTTAGAGAAATATGGTTTAGAAGCATTAAGAATGCGTGGAACAATCACCAGGCCAGGTAGCACTTTGTTTGGTCTTGTTGAGGATGCTGATGGCGGAGTTCAGCGTATTAAAGTTGGCAATTACATGGGCAAAAATC
>JBKJUH010000207.1:0-12342 GCA_046590075.1 Agitococcus sp. | reverse complement strand
TGAATATCACCGCCCTTACGGTCAATACGATGGACTTCAATGAGTTGTTTAATTTGCGCGACGACGGCCTTTTTTTCTTGTTCTTCTTTTCTTTGTAGATTTAATAGTCGGTCACGTTCTGCTTTTTCGGCCATCGCTTTTTGCACGTGTTCTTTGGTTTCGTCTTTGGCGTTTTTACCCGCTTCCATTTTTTGTTGCTGAATCTTTTTGACGCGTTTGCTATCTGCCAAACCCGATTTCATTAATTGACTTTGAAGTGAACTGGCCATGAGGTGTTTCTAACATGAAATAAAATGAGAGACTATGATAATCCCCCTGCATCCCCATTTGCAAAAGAGGATGCTCAATAAGTGCATTTATTTAATGCACAGTTTCATTAAATAAGGTTTCAGCGGTCAGACCTTCACGCATTAAAATTTCACGTAAGCGTCGCAATGCTTCAACCTGAATTTGACGCACACGCTCTCGCGTTAAGCCAATCTGCTCGCCCACTGTTTCTAAGGTGGCCGCTTCAAAACCTGCCAATCCAAAACGGCGCATCAATACTTCACGTTGGCGTTCTGGCAATAACTCTAACCAGTGTTCTAAGTTATGACTGAGTTCTTCATTTTGAATGCTATCGGAAGGATCTAAGGTTTGCGGGTCAGCTAGGGTATCTAATAGGCTTTTATCGTTATCACCAGCAAACGCGGTATCAATCGATGTGATTTTTTCCGTTAAACCGAGCATTTGCTCAACGGTGGCAATCGGCTTGTCTAATAACTTGGCAATTTCTTCGGCGGTTGGTTCGTGGTCTAATTTTTGACTTAATTCACGTGCGGCGCGTAGATAAAGATTTAACTCTTTGACCACATGAACAGGCAATCTAACCGTGCGAGTTTGGCTCATTAACGCCCGTTCAATGGTTTGTCGAATCCACCATGTTGCATAGGTAGAAAAGCGAAAACCACGCTCTGGGTCAAATTTTTCTACCGCGTGAATCAGTCCTAAATTGCCTTCTTCAATTAAGTCTAAAAAAGACATGCCACGATTACTATAACGTCTTGCAATTTTAACCACTAAACGCAAATTACTTTCAATCATCCGTTGGCGTGCGCTGGCCACACCATCACGCGCTAAACGGGCAAAATGTACTTCTTCTTCGGCGGATAATAGTGGTGATATACCAATGTCATGCAAATAAAGCTGTGTAGCATCGGTGGAATGTGCAACAACATTTTTTTTTGCTTTTGGTGTGCTGAGTCTTTGAGTTGCCATGATACTACCCTCTCTCACTGAGATAAAAGGCGCATTTTTATTGAAAAATCAATGTCATACGCCCCAATAAGGGCTGGCAGATTGGCTTTTTAGTTAATTCGGCAGAATCGTTAATGGATCTATGGGTTTGCCTTTATAGCGTATTTCAAAATGTAATTTGTCTCGGTCTGTACCCGTTGAACCCATCTCGGCAATGTTTTGCCCGAGTTTTACGCGCTGCCCTTCGCCAGCAATAAGTCGATCATTATGGGCATAAGCGGTGATGTATTCATCATTGTGACGCAGAATAATCAGTTTACCGTAACCAACCAAACCTTCACCTGCGTAAACAACCACACCATCTGCGGATGCTTTAACAATATCGCCTCGTTTACCAGCAATGTCGATGCCTTTGCTACCAACACCTTCGCTACTAAACTGTTTGAGTAATTGACCAGTAATTGGCCATCCCCAAGTCAGTGAACCACCTTTAGTGACTGCTTGCACGTTTGATCCGACAGACGGCGCGTTTTTAACGACTGTTTCACTTGGCTTTTTAGGCGGTGTTGTACTAGGGATGATGACTTTTAAGGGCTTGGCAACAATGGGTTTTGTTGGCACAACAACTGGCTTTGTTGATGCAACCGTAGTCGTAGAGACTGCTTCAGCCTCGCTATTGCCTAACTGTAATTGTTGATCGACATAAATAGTAAATTTTTCATCGAGATTATTCAGTCGCGCTAATTCTTTATAGTCTTTATCATAGCGTAAAGCGATGGAATACAGGGTCTCCCCTGCTTTAACCCGATACGTTGAGGAAGAAGAAACTACTTTACTTTTTGTTGTCGTCGAACTCGCTGAGGGTGCACTTGGCTTTTTCGGTGCAGAAGCACAAGCCACTAACATTAGGCTTGCCATCAAGGATAGTGCGAATTGTTTATGGGCAAACTTAGAAATTAACATTGAAATTTTTAAACTCCGCTTTTATGTTGCAGCCAATCATGGAGAGGCGGTAATGCCTCATGACTGGTTAAATCTGTTTGTAGTGGTGTTAAACTCACATAGCCTTGTTCAACGACATAAAAATCAGTGTCTTCACTCATCGGCATCGGCTCACCTGCTAAACCAATCCAATAGACGGCTCTGCCTCGCGGGTCATGGCTTTTATCCACCGATAAGCCGCGTTGTCTTTTACCTAAATGGGTTAAACGATGACCTTTAATGTCAGCTAAAGCTAAATCAGGGATATTCATATTGATAATATTATGTGAGGGTAACTGTAATTCGTGCCAATGTTCAATCAACTGTTTCACTAACTCTGCGGCAACGGCATAAGCCTGCGGGCTGGTGTGATGTTTGACTTTAGCACCTGCTAAAGACACGGCAAGTGCTGGCTTACCCAAAAACCGCCCTTCTAATGCTGCGCCTACGGTGCCTGAGTAAATAACATCATCACCTAAATTTGCGCCTGAGTTAATGCCAGAGACCACAAAATCGGGTTCGTCATCAGCAAAAAAACCGTTTAACGCCAAATAAACACAGTCGGCTGGTGTACCGTTAACCGACCAAAAGCCGTTATCTAATTGAATGGGTCGTAATGGTCTATCAAGGGTTAAGGCACTGGAATATCCGCTGCGCTCGCTTTCGGGAGCCATAACCGTTACTTTGGCAATCGTACTGAGTGCTGTTGCCAGTGCCACTAAGCCCGGTGCTAAAACACCATCATCATTACTGATTAAAATGTGCATAAAAAATAATGACTCTTGAATGGAATATCTGTGATGGATTGTAGCAGGACTTTTAGCATGAGATTTAGCGCGGAATTAACAGTACTACAGCGTGAGCTTCTATGCCCTCTTGTCGTCCAACAAAACCCAGTTTTTCAGTGGTTGTGGCTTTTATTCCTACACAATCTACCGCCACTGCTAAATCTTCGGCAACACATGCTTGCATAAGGCTAATATAGGGCGACAATTTGGGAGACTCTGCTAAAACAGTGATATCACAATTACCGACACAATAGCCTTTATTATGAATTAAATCAACAACATGACGCAGTAAAATACGGCTATCCATATTTTTATAAGCTGTGTTGGTATCGGGAAAATGTTTGCCAATATCCCCCAATGCCAATGCCCCCAATAGCGCATCACATAAAGCGTGTAGAGCTACATCACCATCGGAATGCGCCACTAGACCTTGACTGTGCACAATATTGACACCTGCTAAAGTGACGCTATTGCCGTCACCAAAACGATGCACATCTATACCATGACCGATACGCGGATGTTTCATCCTTGCTGCCTTAACACATAATCGGCTAATGCTAAATCTTCAGGATAGGTAATTTTTAGATTGTCGTAAGCCCCTAACACTAACATAGGTTGATAACCCAGTGCTTCTATGGCTGCTGACTCATCAGTAATGGTGACTTTGTATCTTTTAGCACGGGTTAAGGCTTGATGAAGTACACCAAACCGAAACATTTGTGGTGTTAATGCTTGCCAAAGCTGATTTCTGGCTAGCGTGCTACCCACTCTAAAACTATGCTCCACACTTTGTTTGATGGTGTCACGCACTTGATTGGCTAATACGCCGCCCACTTCATCCTCTGACAAAGTATCTATTAATCGTTGAATATCCGCTAAACGCACACAGGGTCTGGCAACGTCATGCACTAATACCCAATCATCATCTTGTGCTCGTTCGCGTATAATATTCAAGCCTGCTAATACGGAATCGGAGCGTTCAGCACCGCCTGCTACAAACTGTAATTTATCTGCTTGCTGATAGCTCAGCGTTTGTGCTCGTAAGTCGTCACGATTAATCGGCACAATAATTTTGCTAATATTATCTAATTGGCATAAACGATTAAGTGTGCATTGAATAACAGTGCTGTCCAATAAGGGCAAATACTGTTTAGGAGTTTCACTGCCAAAACGGCGACCAGTACCTGCAGCGGGGACAATAATCCAATAATTCACGGTTGACTCACTTTTGGTGTTGTAAGCTGAGTAGCGGTGACACGGAAAAAAGTTTCATTTTGTTTTACCATGCCTAAATCTAAACGTGCATGTTCTTCAATGGCTTCAGTGCCACTCTTTAAGTCATTTATTTCTGCTTGTAAAATACGATTCCGTTCGGTCAATTTATCATTTTCCGCTTGTTGTGCTGCAATTTCTACTTTTTTTTGATTCATGTCGAGTATGCCACCATCCCCCAACCACAAGAATGCCTGCAAGCTGCAAAAAATCACTGCGGAAATGAGAATTAAAACACGGCCAAACATCGAGGTGAGCATTGATAATTCCTAAGGATAAGAGTGTTTCCGTCTTCTTTCACATAAACACATAAAAAAGACGGAAATACCGACTGACGCTTAACGTAAGCCTCTAAACTCCAACTTGCCGCGATACATAGCCAAGCCATCCAACTCTTGTTCAATACGCAATAATTGGTTGTATTTAGACACTCGGTCTGAGCGGCATAACGAGCCCGTTTTTATTTGACCTGCTGCTGTGGCGACCGCTAAATCGGCAATGGTTGAATCTTCAGTTTCGCCTGAACGGTGTGAAATAACGGTGCTATAACCGTTTTTCTTCGCCAAATAAATCGCTTCTAAAGTTTCGGTTAAGGTGCCGATTTGATTGAACTTAATCAAAATAGAATTAGCAACACCTTCATTGATACCGCGTTGTAAAATTGCAGGATTGGTCACAAATAAATCATCACCGACCAATTGAATTTTGTTGCCGATTTTGTCTGTCAACAGTTTCCAACCTGCCCAATCCGATTCATCCAAACCATCTTCAATAGAAATAATGGGATATTGACGGCTTAAACCTGCTAAATAATCGGTAAACTCGTCAGAGTCATAGGATTTATTTTCGCCTGTTAAATGATATTTTCCGTCTTTGTAAAATTCAGTGGCGGCACAATCTAACGCTAACATGACGTTATCGCCTGCTTTAAATCCAGCTTTATCAATCGCTGTCATAATGCAAGTAATGGCTTCTTCGTTACTGCGTAAGTTAGGAGCAAAACCCCCTTCATCACCGACTGCGGTATTTAAGCCTTGTGACTTCAATACACTCTTGAGGGAGTGAAAAATTTCTGCGCCACATCGTAAGGCTTCGCTAAACGAGGTAAAACCAACAGGCTCAATCATAAACTCTTGAATATCAACGGTATTGTCGGCATGTGCACCACCGTTAATAATATTCATCATGGGGACTGGCATGGTGAAAATGGTTTGCTTATTTAAGCTACCGATGTATTGATATAAAGGCATTTTCTTTTCTAAAGCGGCGGCACGCGCACACGCTAAAGAAACAGCTAACATGGCGTTAGCACCTAATTTACTTTTGGTTTCAGTACCATCTAAAGCAATCATCGCATGGTCAATCGCTGATTGGTCAAACACCGAACGACCGACTAATAATTCACGAATTTCGGTATTGACGTTAGCTACGGCTTTTAATACGCCTTTGCCCATATAACGTTTTGGGTCTTTGTCACGCAGTTCTAAGGCTTCACGCGAACCCGTAGATGCGCCACTTGGCGCTGGTGCGCGGCCAATAACGCCAGACTCCAGAATGACATCGGCTTCAATCGTTGGGTTGCCACGCGAGTCTAAAATTTCACGGGCGCGAATGTCGATAATCTGGCTCATTGTATAAACTCCAAGTGTTAATGAGTATCTAGTTCAGTAAAGCTTTTGACTAAGTCGTCAATGGCTTTAACTTGTGTTAAAAATCCTTCTAATTGCGATAAACGCAAGGCACAAGGGCCATCACATTTGGCATTTTCGGGGTCTGGGTGCGCTTCTAAAAACAAACCTGCTAAACCAACGGCCATGCCTGCTCTAGCTAATTCTGCCACTTGTGCACGACGACCACCCGCAGCATTGGCTAAGCCACCTGGCATTTGTAGGGCGTGAGTGACATCAAAAAAGACGGGATACCCGAATTTTTTCATCGTGCCAAAACCTAACATATCAACTACAAGGTTATTATAGCCAAAACTACTGCCACGTTCGCATAAAATCAACTGGTCATTGCCTGCTTCGTTGCACTTTTGCATGATGTGTTTCATTTCTTGCGGTGCTAAAAACTGGGCTTTTTTGATATTGATAATGGCACCTGTTTTCGCCATTGCGGCCACCAAATCGGTTTGGCGTGACAAAAACGCAGGTAATTGAATAATGTCACAGACTTCAGCCACAGCTTGCGCCTGATACGGTTCGTGGACATCGGTGATAATTGGCACACCAAATTGGCTTTTTATCTCTTGAAATATCTTTAAGCCTTCCTCTAAACCTGGCCCACGATAGGAGTTTATCGACGAACGATTGGCTTTATCAAACGAAGCCTTAAAGACATAAGGAATATTGAGCTTTTGCGTGACGGTGACGTAATGTTCACAAATACGCATGGCCATATCACGCGACTCCAACACATTCATGCCGCCAAACAGCACAAAAGGCAGGTTATTGCCAATGCTGATATTGTTCAGCGTAATTATTTTTTCGCTCATACTTTTTATCCTTTTTCTGTTTTTCGACTGCCAATCATCGTAGCCCGTATGTAAATACGGGACAAATATTAGTCAAACCCACAAGCACTTGCCTTAATTTCTACTGTTAATCCCGTATTATCATACGGGCTACAAAAAAGCCTTATTCCGATAAGTTACTTCTTGGCTTTTGCGGTAATTGCTGCTTCAACAAAGCTCCCAAACAAGGGATGGCCACCGCGCGGCGAACTGGTGAACTCAGGATGAAATTGACACGCCAAAAACCACGGATGGTCGTCAATTTCGACCATTTCTACCAAGCTGTTATCGGCACTACGTCCAGAAACAATTAAACCTGCGGCGGTTAACGCGTCCACATATTGATTATTGACTTCGTAACGGTGGCGGTGACGCTCAACAATCGTGTCATTACCATAGACTGCCCGCGCTTTTGTACCAGCTTGTAAATGGCAAGGCTGTGCGCCTAAACGCATAGTGCCACCTAAATTGGAGTCTTGATTGCGTTTTTCAACTTCACCTGACTCAGTGACCCATTCGGTAATTAAGGCAATCACAGGTTGTTGGAAGGTAGGCTGTTTCGTGAATTCTGTCGAATAAGCACCCGTTAAACCTGCCACATGACGAGCATATTCAATAACTGCCAGTTGCATACCTAAACAAATACCTAAATAAGGGACTTTGTTTTCGCGCGCATATTGAATCGCTAAAATTTTGCCTTCTGTGCCTCTATCGCCAAAACCGCCAGGAACTAAAATGGCATCGGCTGTTTTTAAGCGGTCAACGCCCTGCTCTTGGAGTGATTCAGCATCAATATAATCAATTTTGACTTTCGTTTTATGATGAATGCCCGCGTGCAATAAGGCTTCGTTTAACGATTTATACGCGTCTGGCAATTCGACATATTTACCGACCATCGCAATAGTGACTTGTTGTTTAGGATGTAATAATCCTTCAACAACCGCATCCCAATCGCTTAAATCCGCAGGTAAACACTTCCAACCAAAACGCTCTAAGACAAAATCATCTAGACCTTGTTCACTAAACTTACGGGGAATTTGATAAATGGTTTGTGCATCTTCGGCTAAAATTACCGCTCGTGATTCAACATTAGTTGAGTTGGCAATTTTTTGACGGGATTCTTCGGGGATGGTATGGTCGGAGCGGCAAATCAAAATATCAGGTTGCAAACCAATTGAACGTAACTCTTTCACGGAATGTTGTGTCGGTTTGGTTTTTGTTTCACCTGCGGACGCAATATAAGGCACTAAGGTCAGGTGCATCAGTAACGAACCTTGAAAGCCTAATTCCGTACGCATTTGACGTACCGCTTCCATAAACGGCATCGCTTCGATATCGCCAGCTGTACCGCCAATTTCGATAATGGCAATGTCGTAGCCTTTTGAACCTTGACGAATACGCTGTTTAATCATATCGGTGATATGCGGAATCACTTGTACCGTTGCGCCTAAATAATCACCACGACGTTCTTTTTGAATGACATCAAGGTAAATACGACCACTGGTGAAGTTATTATTTTGCGTCATTTTAGCGCGACGTAAAAAACGCTCGTAATACCCTAAGTCGAGGTCGGTTTCTGCGCCATCTTCGGTAACAAACACTTCACCATGTTGATACGGACTCATGGTGCCAGGGTCAACATTAATATACGGATCCATCTTGGTCATGGTGACTTTTAAGCCACGCGCTTCCAGAAGTGCCGCTAAACTGGCCGCCGAAATGCCTTTACCCAAGGAAGAAACCACGCCACCAGTGACAAAAATATACTTAGTCGTCATGAGAAGTCCAGACTGATTGTGCGATAGGAATGCTTGATTGACGCCATGCGCCGCATTGACGGAGTTATGACGAACATTAGCCATTAGCAACGAATGTGCGTAAATTAACCGTTATCGCATAAGTGTAAAATAGATGGCGCGGATTCTAGCAGGATGAGCGATTTGTCTCAATCTAAGTCTTAACAAGTCTTTGGGAAATAAAAAAAACCCGCTTGATGCGGGTCTAAAGAATCACGTCCTTGTGTGTCAGCTTCCTTGCTTATAAAAAACCATCCTTAGGTTATGAGATAAAACTTTAGGTCAGCGCGGCTTAGAACTTATGTTCGATGCCTAATGCCAAAATAGTTTCTTCAATGTTGTTAATTGTCGCTTTTTTGGTGTCTTCTTTGGTGGTGTACCAAGCAAACGCTTTAGTTTTAGAGGTGAAGTTATAATCAGCACCGAGGGACATTTGCATTTTTTCGACACTACCCGTAGCACCAATAGTGGCGGTGTCATCAGCTTCAGCCATGCTGTACTGTGCTTTTAATACAACATCACTGAGTTTATAAGCCGCACCTAACAAGTAAGCTGTTTCGGCATCTTTACCGTTGATGTTTTCGCTGGTGCTATATAGACAGTTTAATGTTAAATCAGCGATTGCGTAGGAAGCGACAAAACGCATAGTATCGCTTTCACGACCACCAAATAATGCAGATTTACCGTCAATATTCATGTCTGTTGCTAATGCTAAGTACAAGCCCATTTCTTCGTTGTGGTGAACTATAGAAGCTGAAGAGCCATTTTTAGCGGCGGTGGCGGTATCTTGGGTTTGTGACATCACGTTAATTTGTGTATTAGCAAATTTGGGTGACTCATAACCAATGACGTTATTAATACGGTTTTCGCCTGCAATGGCATATTCCATATCCGCTGCATAATCGTTAAACAAATCAACTTTGCCTTGAGCTAATTTTAAGTAGGTATCGTATTTACCTAATTTTACTGTACCAAACTCTTGATGTTTGATACCAACAAAACGATTACGCTGCGCTAGGTCAGTACCTTCACCATCGCTGTTAACTTGCCATTCAATAGCGTAAATAGCACTCAAAGTAGCCGTTAATTCATCCTCACCCTTCAAGCCAAAGCGTGAAGCATTGCTTTGCATACGAGTATATTCTTCATCTTTAGCCGAACCATCGAGGTCTTTTTTATAAGACTCAGCGGATAAGTTAATTTGGCCATATACTTTTGGTGCAGCATTGGCAGCCATTGGAGCAACAAGCGCAGCTGTAACAGCTAAAGCAATAAGATTATGTTTCATGGGATGAGTCTCCTCAGACTTTAAATAAGACATCTGCGTGAATCTATTGATGAGTATTTAGCACTCAACAAAAGGTTGTTACGGTGTCCTTCGTTTCAGTTTCAACATGCTGTAGCGTTAGGCCACAACTTGGGGATAATTATTTGAAAATTAGATGACAGAAACATGTCTGTTATGTGACAGTTTTATGAACTTGGTAACAATCGCATACGATTTGTTATTAGTTTTTTACTGGGTTGTCGTTGACTAACAACAATCGCCATCAATTTTTACCGAAAATACAATAATTAATACTATTAAATTTACTTAATATTCAATTAGGTTATATATGGTGTAATAAAAAAGGCGGCTTTCGTTAAAAATCCGCCTTAGTTTGCTTAAAAACAGAATTATGCTTTGGGCAAAGTCACCCCTAATTGCCCCTGATACTTGCCGCCTCTATCTTTATAAGAAGTTTCACACACTTCATCCGACTCAAAAAATAGCATTTGTGCTACGCCTTCATTGGCATATATTTTTGCAGGTAAGTTGGTGGTATTGGAAAATTCTAAGGTAACGTGGCCTTCCCACTCAGGCTCTAAAGGCGTGACGTTCACTATAATTCCGCAATTTTGCACAAATACACCGCCCTCTAAGGCAAAATTACCTGCTTCAGGAACAGTTAAACAATAGACATCATGAGTACCTGCTACATTTTTTACACCAACCACTTTATGATTGTGTGGTGCTTGACTGCCTCTAAACTGTGCTACCACATCAGGAAAACGTCTAAATACACTACGGTCACAATCCAGCATACGTGCTGCTGCACGTATTGAGCCTGTGGTATGGAGTGCATCTTTTACTGCATTGGCGTTAATTTCATGGCGAATATTGATGTTTTTGGCTATCTCTGCTTGTTTCTGACGACGCGCTTCGGTGGCGGCTTGCCATGCAATACGCACGCGTTCTCCTTGTTTTGCACGTTCAGCCGCATCTTGATAACGGGCATTTAAGGCATCTCTATGCGCTTGACGTGTGCTATCACTGGGATTGCGGCGTTTTTCTAATAATTGCTCTCGGGCTTGCGTATATTCTTCTTCATGCCAAAAACGGCTTGCTCTTTCACTTTGTAATTGAGCGTATTGTGCTGCCCATACTGGGTCTTGCATTCGTTGATACAGTGCTTCACGAATCGCGGCACTATGTTCGTCTGGGTCAAAATCTTCCCCATAACTTATACTATTATGAAATTTGATATGCTCACTGGCATCCATGCGCTGAATATTCCACGGATTGTTATTTAATCGGTCAATATCAACGTGATGGCGATGAGTATTGGCTGTTTCTGTATACACACCATTGCGTAAATTCCACTCATCAGCCAAACGATGAGTAGGATATAAATAACCATTCAACGGCTGATAAGTCATTTCGTAACCGCGTACTAATTGACGATACAGCGGCATTAGCGAATCGCCTGCATGTAACTCACCTGCGGCACGCCATTGGCCATCACGCAACATAAACAAATGGTCAGGTGTGGCAAAAATACTTTTTTGATTGTCTAATTGCACTTCTACCAAGCTATCACGCCCTACATAACGTGGTGCGTCTAATAAACTCACAATTAAACGGCCATTCTCACCTATACTGTAGCCCCAAAACATTTCGCCTTGTTCGGCACGTTGCGCCATTTCTTCTAAGGTAGGGGCTGTGCCGTCCACTAAAGCAACACGGGTGTCACCTCTAAAGCAACGCGCATACGTCGATTTACCCAAACAAATCGTCAAGACATTGCGCGGGATTTTGAATAATTCAACTGTCCGAGCTAGAGCAAAAGAATTCGGTGGAATGATGCAAACATCATCGACAATATCGACGAAGCTCTTTTCATCAAAGATTTTGGGGTCAACGGTGGCGGAGTAAACATTGGTGAATACTTTAAATTCACGCGCACAACGCACGTCATACCCATAGCTGGATACGCCATAAGAGATGATTTTTTCGCCATCTCTCATGCGTACTTGTTGTGGCTCAAAGGGGCTAATCATGCCGTGTTGCTCGGCCATACGGCGAATCCACTTATCTGCTTTAATTGTCATCTGTTTACTTCCCAAAAAACGCCATGATACGGTTACGAGGCACACTATCTTCTAAAGCCAGTTTTGCCGCTACTTTACGCGCAATATCAATATAAATAGCAGCAATCTTACCGTGTGGTTCAGCTAATACAGTAGGTTTGCCACTGTCGGTTTGTTCACGAATGCTTTTTTCGAGCGGTAACTGCCCTAAAAGTTCGGTTTGATAATCTTTGGCAATCCGCTCGCCGCCGCCTGCGCCAAAGATTTCTTCGGCATGACCACAATTGGAGCAAATGTGTAGCGACATATTTTCAACTACCCCTAATACCCGAATATTGACTTTTCTAAACATCTCAATGCCTTTTTTGGCATCTAAGGTGGCAATATCTTGGGGTGTCGTCACAAT
>JBKJUH010000272.1:0-4502 GCA_046590075.1 Agitococcus sp. | reverse complement strand
GCCTAATTTAGCTAAACCTTCACCACTATTTAATTGCCCAGTAATGGCCGCTTCTTTGCCACGAATACTGGCATTGATGGCGGTATGAGTCAGGTTGATAGGGGAGTTTTTCGCTTGTGCTTCACCCTCAGTAAGACTAAATTCACCGTAAAAATCAGGTTGGGTTATCGGCCCACTCAAACCGCCCGACAAATTCATTTCTCCTGCCAAATGCTGAATGGCGGGGAAAAACGGTTTCAAAATCGCCAAGTTCACCTTTTCTAACAGCATCGCACCATTGATGGTATATGGTTTTTCATCGGGTTTAAGGTGGGCTTCGACATAACCTTGCCCCATATTGGGTGCTTGCATATCAAAGCGAAACTTGATTTGCTGGTCTGGCTCGGTATTGGCGGCTAAACGTAATTGATGATACGGCAAGGTTAGCGGCTCATCGTCTTCACGGCTTAAACCAATCGCGCCCTCATTGGTGATTAGCTCCAATGTTAATTCAGGTGCTTGATTAGCCTGCCAATTTAATTCGGCATTGCCTTGTAATATGCCTTGCCATGCCAACCCTTCTGGAAACACGGCAGCTAAGCGACTAATTTCTAACTGACTTAAATCCAAATTGGCATGTGCACTTTGTGGACTGGCGATTAGGGTATCACGGCTACACAGTTGCGCTTGTTCGGCTAACCAACAATGGGGGGCTAAGGCCAGTTGTTTGTCGGCCTGTTGCCAATTAACGGCAAAAGGCGCAGTTAATTGCCATAAAAAATCACCGATACTGACTGTGCCTGCTTGGTTTTCACCCTGCCAATTAAACGCGGTATCCATGCCGCCGTGTAACACACCTTCCGCCTCAACAGGGTCAGCTTGCATTTGCCATGTTAATTGATGATCAGCGCGTGTGCCTTCCATCACCAGACCCAAATTAGGCACAACACGATTAGCGAAACTGAGATTGTGGGCACTGACTTGTAAAAAACCTGCACTGTCTGCTAACTCTGGCAAGGTGCCACTGATACTTAAACTGCCAACTGCCACCTGTTGAAATTGCAGTTGTTCACCGAATAAATTGAGTGTGAGCGCAGGCGCTCGTTGACTACCCTGCACGACCACTACGCCTGCTAATTGCCCTTTTAAGCGCGCATCTAAGGTCGATAGGTCATTAAGTTGACTATCGAACGTCACATCCCATGTCTTATTAAAACCACCCTCAACACCTAAATGATTGTTGCCCCAATCCATTAGCCACTGATGTGCTTGAAAATAAGGCCACTGCCCAGAAGGCCGCAAATCTAGCCGTAAATCCCCACTCAGTTGCAAAGGCAAGGACTTTAACTGCCCTTGTAAGGCCGTTTGCTGAAAGCTTAATTGATGCTGATTGCTGCGCCACACGCCAGAACTTTGCGTATGCCCCGTTAATTGTGCTGGCCACTTGGCTAACCATGATGCTGTTTGCAAATCCTCGACGGCAACAGCAGCATTCCACGTAAAACCATTCGGCCACGCTACCTCACCCTTAGCGGTGACATGACCCGCCAGCCCTAGGTAATCTAAATAATCAAATTTGAATTGTTGTTTTGCCCCTTGCCCCGTCACTTGCCACACGCCGTCTGGTGTTTTTTGGCTGCTGGCATGGGTGCTTAGCTTTAATTGATAGTGTTGTGGTGTACCCTGAAAATTCACGTTTCCCTTATGACTTTGCAGCAAACCAATGCCTGAAAGCTGACGATGAACATTGCGCCAGTCAGCAACTAATTGTAGGCCGTAGTCAAACTGCCATGGCCACGCCTTGCTGACCAGATGGCCTTGCCATTGTTCTTGATTTAACCAATCCGCTTTAAAGGTCAAATCTGACCCAAAAGGATTGGCCGTGCCTTTAGTCAGCAATTGCCCAGTCAACAACGGCAAATAGGGGGCAGTTAATGGCCATTGACGTGCAGGAACTACGTTTAACCATTGCGTCACTACATCCCAAGAAAACTGTTTTTTCCAGTTAATGTCACCCTCTACACGCACGACTCCACCCAGCAGCGTCCGTGCTTCTGCGGGTAACAAGTGCAGCGTCTGCCAATCGGTTTCCGCAAAAGCACGATATTCGCCATGAGGAAAATACTTACCCGTTAAGTCAGTGATAAGACTAAGTGCCATGCCTTGTTTGTTACCTCGCACATACACTTGCCCATGTTTACTGCTCAGTTGTTGGGCAGTCAGCCACGGTAATTGAATGTTACCCCAGCGTATTGAGCCGCTATAGGGCAATTGTGGCGTGAGCGAATACAACGTCGTTTGCAAGGCAACAGGAAAATCGTTGGCTGCTACTAATTGAATATTGAGTGCTGCGATATCGCCGCTTAATGACGTTTTTAAGGCGTTGAGCTGTTTTTGCTGCCAAAATTTGGCTTGTAATAACCCTTGTGCCTGCAAAGGATAATTACCTTCAAACGCTAACTTGCCATGTAACTGTGTGGAAAAAGAAGGATGGACAAAATCTAAAGCATGAATATCCATCTGTGTATGTTGCCAAGATGCGTCCAAACTGAGTTTAGAAATGGGAATGATAAAACCGCGTTTATCAATCCACGCATGGCTTAGTTCAGCATCAGCGAATATTAAACGAAAGGGTAAATTCAGATATTTAAGTTTGGTGGGTTTAGGATTAGGCGCACCAATAAATACCAAACTGACTTTGTCACCGCGCAACTGATCAACAAATAACTCACCACGTAATAGACCAGCCCATGTTACTTTAAAACTCAGCGTTTCCGCATTTAGATAGAATATCTTGCCTGTGAAGCGAAAATTTTTAAGCACCAAACCCTCGGTCAAAGAACCTGAAACCACCTCAAAACGCACCAGCTTTTGTTGTAGCACCGCTTTTTCTAATAGCCAACGCGAACCACTGACCGAAGCTGCCAACAATACAATCGTTAACCATAGCACAAACAGCAATACCAACACCGCCATCAGAAAGTGACTTGTGGTTCGCCAAAGTATTTTTGTGGTTTTTTTTAGCATAAAGGCTGACACTTTTATAGGACTTACGCGGTTATCGCTTATTTGTTCACATTTCAGCCGCTTTAGGCGGCTTTATGTTCACAAAACGCGCTAATCGCGGTGCGATGCATAAGTCCTGAACTATAACGCAGGTCCCATAAAAAAATGAATACGCGGACTCGGATTAGTCTCTGACACACCCCACGCCACATCTAAACGCACAGGCCCCACGGGGGATATCCAACGCACGCCCACACCCGAACCGACTTTCAAGCCTTCTGTGACGGCATCAAAGGCATTACCCGTATCGACAAAGGTCGCTAACCGCCACTTGGATCTGAGCTTAAAGCCATACTCAATACTCCCAGATACTAAATTACTTGCACCCACCACTTGCCCTGTACTATCACGCGGCGACAAGCTTTTATAGTCATAACCGCGCACACTTTGGTCACCTCCCGCATAAAAACGCATAGTCAGTGGCACACGCTCGAAATCACCGCTTAAAATAGAGCCAATATCAACACGCGCACTGAGTTGATGCCTATCCGCATACGTCCGCAACATTCGCCAACCCATGCGCACCGATAACAAATCGGCATCTGACAATAACTCAGGCGAGGCAAATTCAAATTGATAATATTGACGGTCACCACTACTGGGGTCAGTTTTACTCCCTTTGGTGCGTAAGCGATTCAAGGCATAACCTGGTAACAGCAAATCGCTCTGCCCTTTTTCTCCGTTACTTTTGTTATATGACTCTCGGCTCCAGCGAATAGACTCATTAGTTTGCCAACCACTCTCGCGTTTCTTTTGTCGCTCTACCCCCAAAATAGCATTTTTAGTGATGGTGGTATTATCAATATCTTCACGTTTAAATCCTGCAATAATCTGCAAGGTGTCGTTAATGGGATGTCGCCACGGAATGCCATAACGAAAATCCACAGACTGTCGCACTTGTGAGACTTCACTGGAAATTTCAATACTATGGCCATTTTCATTTAATAACGGGCGTCGCCATGCAAGACTAACACGCGCGCCAACATCTGTTGCATAACCTGCACCCAAATCAAATTGATTGGGTTTATCTGCCGCCAACAGGACATTAATCGGAATTTCTTTACTCAGTCCACTGGGGTCTGGGTCGGCACGCACGCGCACTTCATTAAAATAACGGCTATCTAATAAGGCTTTATTAAATTTAATAATCTTTTCTGCTTCATACGGTTCGCCTTCATCAAAAGGCGCAAGTTGCTGCAACAAAGACAACTTCAACGGCAGTGGCTGACTGTCTTGTTTAGTGATAAAACTGACTTGGCCAAAACGATAACGCACACCACTGTCATAATCTAAGTCTATATCTGCTGTTTGTGGTGGTTGGGTGATGATGACTTTATTTGTTAGCCATTTACCATCAAAATAACCGCGCTCTAAGGCTAAATTTTGTACCGACGACTTGATAATTTCATAACGGCCATGATGGAAGACTTGCTGTTCTTTAAGAGGCAATGATTCTC
>JBKJUH010000110.1:0-6029 GCA_046590075.1 Agitococcus sp. | reverse complement strand
ATCGGATCAATCTTTGTTTACTAGTCGAGCGTAGCTGGCTACAGCAATGCGGCGGTACTTGGGATGGCCTGCTGCCTGAGCTGTTGCGCACCTGTCCGCACCTGCACCGCCGTTTAGCCGAGGCAACACCGCTGCTGGCGCAGCCGTTAACCGTCTATCGCGTACCCTATGATTTTGTCCATGCGCCTAGTGCTGTTGATGCGCATGGTGTTTATCGGCTGGGCGATCAGGCGGGGGTGATTTCATCGTTTGCTGGCGATGGCATGGGCATTGCGCTGCATAGTGGCGTGTTGGCTGCTAACAGCTATCTGGCGGGCTTGAATGCTAGGCAGTATCACTATCAAATCCATCATGATATCGCTGGGCAGATCTGGCGTGCGGGGCTGATTTATCGTGCCAGTCATTGGGCGACAGGTCAACGTCTGCTCATGGGCTGGGCGCGTTTCAGTCCTCGCAGTTTGCAGCTTGCCGCTCGCCTAACCAGAGTACCAACAACTGCGTTGGCGCGCAGTGGCATGGACTAGTGCTGTTACAAAACACTTCGACAGGCTCAGTGCGAACGGTACGGGAAAAACCAAGCTTTTCTCAATGGACGCAGTTTGCTGGTATATAAACACTCATCCGCCCGTTACCGTACATACTGCTCACTATAAAGCTCCTACACTTAAGTCTCTCTTTCTTGGGATTAGGAGTCCTACCATGTCTTCCCTTCAATATGCGAACTGTATCAAGGCCTGTAACGAGTGCGCGGCCTGTTGTGATCACTGTGCTACGGCTTGTTTGCAAGAGTCCAATGTTCAGCACATGGCACGCTGTATTCAGTTGGATATGGACTGTGCCGCTTTATGCCGTCTGTGCTCTGGCTTAATGGCGCGCAACAGCGAATTTATGGCACAAGCCTGTCAGCTTTGTAGCCAGATATGCAATGCCTGTGCCACCGAATGCGAAAAGCACGAGCACCAACACTGCAAGGAATGTGCACAGGCTTGTCGCCGTTGCGCTGAAGAATGCCTAAAAATGGCGGCCTAACGCCTTAAGCGTTAGCCTGACACTTCGAAAGCTGATTTTTCAGCCAATAGCTGTTGGTATGTCGGTAGGCAAGTCAGCGTTTATTTCAGTGATGACTCTAGGGCTTCATTAATAGAGTGACCGCACAACGAATTTTAATGGAGAGATATTGTGCGAAAAATTATTGTCCTCTGCTTATTGGTACTGTCTATTTCGCTGAGTGGCTGCGGCTATAACAGCTTTCAATCGAAGGACGAACAGATCAAGGCGAGCTGGGCCGAAGTCGTGAATCAGTATCAGAGGCGAGCCGATTTAGTGCCGAATCTGGTCAATACCGTCAAAGGTTATGCGTCACATGAGAGTAGCGTGTTAACTCAGGTCACGCAAGCGCGGGCGCAAGCAACGTCAATGCAAGTCACGCCCGAAGTTCTGAATGATCCTGCTGCTTTTGCCAAATTCCAAGCGGCGCAAAGTGCCTTGAGCGGCGCATTGTCACGGCTATTGGTCGTCAGCGAAAACTATCCACAATTAAAAGCTGACACGGGTTTTCGCGACTTGCAAGCGCAGTTAGAGGGCACCGAAAACCGCATCACCGTGTCGCGTAACCGTTATATCCAAGCCGTGCAGGACTATAACGTCACTGTGCGGTCGTTTCCAGAAAATCTGACCGCAAAAGTTTTTGGCTTTACGGTAAAACCCAATTTTACCGTGGACAACGAAAAGGCCATTTCTACTGCACCCGCAGTGAATTTCGATGGCGCACCAACGTTGCAAAAGTGAGATAATCATGCCGCAATTACGAATGATTTTCGCCCTGCTTATTTTTACGCTCGCCAGCTTTGCCTATGCCGCCACTGACTTGGTTGCCGTTCCAGCACTGTCTAAGCGCATCCTCGATGTGAGCGCCACACTGACGACCGAGCAACTGTCGCAGCTTGAAAGCCGTTTGCGCACCTTTGAAGAGCGCAAAGGTAGCCAGATTGCCGTGTTGATTGTGCCCACCACCCAGCCCGAAGCCATCGAACAATACTCGCTTCGTGTCGCCGAACAATGGCAGATTGGCCGCAAAAAAGTCGATGACGGCGCCCTTTTAGTGGTCGCCAAAAACGACCGTACCTTACGTATTGAAGTGGGCTATGGTCTTGAAGGCGCACTGAATGATGCCACGACAAAGCGCATCATCGACGACATCATCGTCCCGCGGTTCAAACAGGGGGATTTTTATGGCGGCATCAATGCAGGTGTGGATAGCATGATGAAAATCATTGATGGCGAACCACTGCCGATGGTGAATCCATCTGCTTCTAAGATCAATTCTGCAAGCCTCAATCAAATGCTCCCTCTGGCACTGCTGGCCGCGTTCATGCTCAGTAGTGTGTTGCGTTTAGTGCTGGGTCACACGCTTGGTGCTTTGGTAACGGGTGGAATTATCGGCGTGGCGGTGTGGCTGATTCTCGGACTGGTATTTGGCGCTGTGGTAGCTGGCGTACTTAGTTTTCTGTTTACCCTGACGGCTGGAGGACGCATGGGCATGGCGGGCGTGTACATAGGGCGCGGTCATGGCGGAGGATTGGACGGTATCTTTCGCGGTGGCGGCGGTGGCTTCGGTGGCGGTGGCGCATCAGGAAGGTGGTAACAATGACATTCTCTCGACTGATAAAACATGTGTTGAGCACTCGCTTACAAGTGAAGCGACATTTTCCAGAACGTAGCCTAGCCGCCATTAAGTCGGCAATTGGTGAGGCTGAATCTACCCATAAGGGGGAAATTTGTTTTGCCATTGAACCCGCATTGCCTCTAGAGCAGGTGATGCGTGGCATGACAGCGCATGAACGTGCACTGGAAGTATTTTCTGAATTGCGGGTGTGGGATACGGAATACAACAATGGGGTGCTGATCTACATATTGTTCGCCGACCGAGCAGTCGAGATTGTCGCTGACCGAGGCATATGTGCCAAGACTGTTAGTAGTAGTAGCCAAGTTTGGCAACAGATTGCCAGCATCATGGAGAAAGCCTTTGCGGGTGGGCAGTTTGAAGCAGGTGCCATAAGAGGCGTTGCTGCCGTCGCAGAAGAGTTGACCCGTCACTTTTCCGCCATAGCGACCAATTTAAATGAATTGCCCAATGAGGTGAGGTTACTGTAGTACGCAATATAGAACAGGAAAGTAATTTGATCTTGCATTGCCTAAATGTTGATAAGCCGCGTCCATTTAGAAAGGCTTGGTTTTTTAACGAACTGTTCGCATTGAGCCTATCGAAGTGCTTTGTATCAGTCGTTTGAACTTCATTAGGCTCAGCATGACCACGAGCGGAAAATACCATGTCGTACGGATGACTAATCGTTAATAGCCGCCCTATTTTTTACCCTCTAAACGACTCTCTTGCAGAGGCAAATGCTCAGCAGTCCCACCACTTAGAGACGTATGGCGCAATCTGAGCGCATTAAAAACAACCGATGCTGAACTCATCGACATGGCCAACGCAGCAATCATCGGCGACAATAACCAGCCCGTAAAAGGATAAAGCACACCCGCAGCAACAGGGATGCCTAAGGCGTTATAGACAAAAGCAAAAGCTAGATTTTGCTTCATATTAGTGACTGTCGCCATCGATAACCCACGAGCAATGGCAATGCCGCGTAAATCCCCTTTTACCAACGTCACTTGCGCGCTATTCATCGCGACATCGGTGCCTGTGCCCATGGCAATACCAACATCAGCTTTAGCCAAGGCAGGCGCATCGTTGATACCATCACCTGCCATTGCCACACAATGGCCTTCGCGTTGTAGACGTTCGACCAAAGCGAGTTTGTCGGCGGGTCTGACTTCGCCGTGTACTTCATCTATACCCAGTTGTTGACCCACCGCTTTTGCTGTGGTCAGGCCATCACCCGTCGCCATAATAATGTGGATATGGCTCGCCCGTAAGGTGGCCAGCGCATCAAATGTCGTTGCTTTTATCGGGTCAGAAACTGCCAGTAACCCTGCCAGTTTGCCATCAATCGCACACGTCATGACACTTGCCCCACGCAAGCGAAACTGTTCAGCCTGAGTCTGTAAGGGCGAGACATCAATATTCAGTTGTTGCATTAAAGTGACGTTGCCTAAGGCCAATTGCTGGCCATTGACCCGCCCTCGTACACCCATACCTGTAATGGATTCAAAGTTATCGACGGCCAATAAGAGGATGCCGCGTTCACGAGCAGCACTGACAATAGCTGCCGCTAAGGGATGTTCGCTACCCTGATCCAGACTAGCGGCAACACGTAAAATCTCGTTGGCATCAAAACCTTCAGCAGCAACCACGGTCTCAAAAACGGGATGTCCCTCGGTTAATGTGCCTGTTTTATCAATAATCAGGGTGTCAATTTTGCGTAGATTTTCAATAGCGGCAGCATCTCTAAATAATACGCCTTGGCTGGCACCATTACCTGTCGCCACCATAATCGACATCGGTGTCGCCAAACCAAGTGCACAAGGACAGGCTATAATCAGCACAGAAACCGCATTAATGAGGCCATAAACCCAGTTATTGGCGAGTAGTCCCCAACCGAAAAAAGCCAACACTGCCACCAGAATAACAGCGACAACAAAATAGCCTGCTACCTGATCGGCCATACGTTGCATGGGTGCGCGTGAGCGTTGCGCCTGCATCACCATTTGGACAATTTGCGCGAGCATCGTGCCAGAGCCGACACGCTCTGAACGCATAGTCAATGCACCTGTGGTATTTAAGGTCGCACCTATGACTTTATCGCCCACTCGTTTACTGACGGGGATAGGTTCACCCGTCAGCATCGACTCATCCACCGAACTACTGCCGCCAATAATAATGCCGTCAACAGGAACTTTCTCACCAGGACGAATGCGCAGTTTGTCACCGACATGAACATGGGTTAGTGGAATATCTTCTTCGGTATGATCATCAAGAATACGTCTAGCCGTTTTTGGTGCTAGTCCTAATAACGACTTGATAGCCGCCGATGTTTGCGAACGTGCCTGTAGCTCCATCAATTGACCCAGTAAGGTCAAGGAAATAATCACCGCAGCCGCTTCAAAATAGACGGCCACTCGCCCCATTGACACAAAAGATTCAGGAAAAGACTGGGGCGTTAACGTCGCAATGACACTATAAACATAAGCTGCGCCCGTACCCAAGCCAATCAGCGTCCACATATTGGGGCTACGATGAACCACCGATTGCCAGCCACGCACATAAAACGGCCAACCTGCCCACAGCACTACGGGGGTCGCTAAGCCCATTTCAATCCAGCTTTGCACTTTCATGTCGAACCAGTTTAATTGATGACCCGCCATCGCTAAAACAAAGACCATTAACGTTAACGGTAAGGTCAGCCAAAAACGGCGGCGAAAATCAACGAGCTCAGGATTTTCTCGTTCATCTAAACTGGGTTGGACGGGCTCTAGTGTCATGCCACACTTAGGGCAATTGCCTTGTGTGGGTTGACGAATTTCTGGGTGCATTGGGCAGGTGTATTCTGTACCTGCTATTGTTGGCTCTGATTCTTGCAATTGTGGGCTAACATAACGTTCAGGATTAAGTTGAAACTTATCATGGCATTTGACATGACAAAAGTAGTAGCGAGTACCTTGATATTCCTGTTGGTGTTCTGCCTTAGTGGTGACATTCATGCCACAAACAGGATCTTTTAACGCAGTAACAACGGGTGTGTCATTAATGGGATGCTCACTGCTATGATTTGCAGGGTGGCGATGTATGTTTTCGTGATCTGTCATGAGTTTCAACCGCTTTAGGTAGCCTTATGTTCACAAAAAACGCTAATCGCGGTGCGATGCGTAAGTCCTGTTTGTTATTCCCTGCTAGAAAAAAGATTGTATCAGCACAACATTACCAATTACGTTCGGTAACGGGCATAATAAAGCTTAAGGCCAATAAGTCGTGTCTTTGTCCTTTCATTGCGACTTCTTAATAGTGAATTCTGATGTCTAAACAGAGTTTTCATGCGTTATTAATTATTAATGCCCTGAATGCCCCGTTG
>JBKJUH010000065.1:0-5050 GCA_046590075.1 Agitococcus sp. | reverse complement strand
GTTAGGGCGGGACGAAGACAACGAGCCTATAACAAGTTGTGTAATACGCGCCATAGATGCTAATGGTGAAATGCGAAAGGGGTTACCGCCTAATGCTGGCAATCAAAAAATTGCTTATGACACACTGAAAGAGCTGTTAAAAAAGGCTGGAGATAGAAGACCTTCAAGCGCACCCCCCGAGCTTCCAAACGGCAGGCCTTGTGTAGAACTGACTCACGCCATTAGTGAAGTGGGTAAACGCCTAATAATTGATGTTGATAAAAGAAGAACGGAACGAACACAGGCCGCCATTACAGGGCTAGTTAATAAGGGCTTGTTTGTAATGCGGGAGGGGTTTATATGGATTATTTAATTATCCCGTTTTCCCGTCCCGCAGCGTCCCACCCCTATAGGGGGCGTGGGAATCGCGGGAAAGTCCCAGAGTTCCCGAATTGTAGCGTTTCGGGAATCGCAGGAAACTGTAACAACCTTACTATTGGCGTGAGGTTTATATGTTGAAACGTCAATTACAGACCTCATTATTTGGCGAACAACAAACCACGCCAACTAAGAACGACAGACCCGAAGCTGCCGAATTGATGGAAGTATTAAAGGCTTTACGCAACCATACAGCCGTTGCATGGTGTGAACGACAGAGTAGCGGTGCGGCCAAGGTTGGCGGTAGATTTATTCGTTTTGGTTGGCGCGGGTGTAGCGACATTATCGGACAATTAAAAGACGGGCGATTATTGGCTTGCGAGGTCAAAGCCCCGAAAGGAAAATTAAGAGACGAACAACAGTTATTTATTGACCAAGTTAATCATGCTGGCGGTGTTGCGTTTATGGCGCATAACTATTTAGATGTACAGGAAGCCCTACAAGCCACGCAATTAAATCAGGCAACAGAAAGGTATGAATAATGAATAACGAAGCTTTGCAGACTACAGAAAGCGTGCCTATAACCATTGACGGGACAACGGGCAAGCTAGACCCTACCCCCCGCGAAATCCACTTAAAGACAATTGATAACGTACGCCTTCAAATGGCTTGCGTTTATCGCGATATGCGGCGCGGTGTTGTTGATACAGGTGATGGGTCAAAGCTAGTTTATGTATTGGCGCAAATAGGCAAAATGATTGAAATGCATGATTTTGAAACTAGATTAAATTTATTAGAAGGGAATAAAAATGGCAACGATTAAGCAACGGTTAGATAAATTGGAAGCAGAACAATCGGCAATCAAAAACGATAATAACCTTATTGTGATAATGCTAAATGATGGCGAAACAGAATATGACGCTATTGTTAGGAGTGGTTACGACCAAAATAGCAATCGCTCAAAGTTTATATTTGTTAGTTTTGTCTAGCTTTTAATGCTGATAACAAGCCCACCTAAGACGTGGGTTTTTTATGGCACACTCATGGCACACTAAGGCACACAAAACGGGAATAAATGAGAAAACACCAAAACACATAACTACATGATTGTATTGCTTTTATTGCTTTCTAATTGTTGTGGTTTTTTCTATTTGCCCGATTCATAATCCTGGGGTCGAGGGTTCAAGTCCCTCTTTCACCACCAATTAAATCAAAGGCTTACAGGTTTTAACGACTTGTAAGCCTTTTGATTTTTTGTCTTTGTAACCAGTTTGTAACCCCCGTTAACGAATAAATCAATAATCAAGCTACTTAATTGTTTTATTAGATTCTGATTCCAATAAATCAAGTGCAGCGTGAATTGCTTTTGATGAACCTTCTAACTCATTGTTAAAATCGAATTTTGAGATCACCATTAAGCTTCGCATCTTCTTTTGTTTGCCATTGCATATTCTTAGGCGTATCAAGGCCACCACAGGCTAAACGCCCAGTAGCAGGACATGGGTTTTCTAGCCTGAATTTTTTGATTTCATGATAGCTACGTAAATTTCTTGCATCTACAGAGCTATTAAAAATACTCGCAATCAGAAAGAAGGCTAGAAGGTGTTCCATGATTTGTTGGTTAACATGTTATTTAAAATCCCTTATGGCCAAAGTTTCTATATGTCCCAATCCAGAAACTACATTTTTAGTATGGTGTTGTTGATTCTTAGTTAATTAATACCTGAATTATTAGGCTTTATTTAGGCCAATATTATTTAGGTTTTGAGCCACATAAATATTTTAAAAATAAATCTTCATAGGTATCAGGAATTACATCTGAAAAAATTATTTCTTGAGGTTTTGGTCTGTATTGAGAAATCACTTCCAAATCCATATAATAAATAGTCTGTAATATGGCAGTTGTAGAATTTGCGCAGTTATACTTCGATAATATTTTTACTTGATTATATTCCTTTCCATACCCTTGTTTTATCGCAGGGTCATAGCTGTACTTAGCCCATGCCTTAACTGTATTCTTATCAAATGAGATACCTGAATAATCAATATAAACAACGCCACTATCACTTCTACTTAACTCAACCCATTCAGAAGCAATTAAATTCGTCGAAAAAATAAATGTAATTATTGTTATTATTAATATTTTCATGTCACCCTTAGGAGTAGTTATTAAAACCTTTTACCATTCAAAATACTACTCGATTACAACCAACTTAAATTTTGTTAAGATATATCGTTAAAGTATACTTTAAACTAATTTAACTCAAATAGGTAAACCCACGTATTAGGTGGGCTTGTTGAAGGCTGTTTATTTAATCGATTTTTCTTGCCGTCTTAAACACTTAGCTAATTCCTGCAACAATTTGCGTATACCGCCTTTGTAACCGTTTTGTGAGGTGATTGCCTTACCTTCAACTGTCTTAGCCCCTGTGCTGCATTGCCACGGCTTCCATTGCCGTATCTTTAGGGATTGTTGTTCGCGTTGCGTTTCTGTCCATTTTCTCGCTGCCATTGTTGACCTCTAATAGTTCGGTATGTAAATTTATTGGTTTCTCCGCGTGCGTAGTTTGGCTCTGTGGTATGCCATTATTCACTTGCTGATTACCAGTCGAAATATTTGCTTGTTTGGCAAATACAATTGGTGGGTTTTTCATGGCCGCTAATACTTCTATGGTTCTGGCACACTGCGATTGTGCTTTGAGTGCCAGCCTCATATAGCTTTCAGTCACTTGCATGTGAGTACCCATATTTAGCGCTGCCCGTCTAGCCAGCTCATTAAATATCGAATTGAGTGAAACAGTTTGTGCAGTTAGTGTTGCCTCCAAATCATTTAGATTGCCAGCATTCACATTACTTACTTTTTCACGCATCACATTGACAGCTTCCGTAATATCTATTTCCCCCATCATCGATTTACTAAAAGTTTGAGTAGTCAATGCATTCAGTATTGGTGCAGATAGGCTAACTTCAGCATATTGACGCTCTGGACTTTTACCTTTTTCTTGCTTAATCCGCATTTCGTTAGTCTTGTACTTAGTGACTGCTTTCTTTTTATCTGTCATTTAGATCTCCTAAATTCTTTAAAACATCTATGGCGGTAGTGGCCACAAATGCACACCCTCCAAATAGATTCACTAAAGATATAAAATGCGCTTGTTCAGTGGATAATTTGCCGCCTTTTGGACGCTTACACTCTACCGCTAATAATCGTCCATCTTTCATCATGCCTAATAAGTCAGTACAACCAGCCCAGCCAAACTTTATATACCTTCCACCAACCTTAGCAGCCCCAGTATTTTGTCTACGCACCCAAGCCACTGTTTCATGGGTACTTAGCGCTTGTAATACTTCCGCTAATGAATCAGCCTCTAAGCTTTTTATTTTATTTGCTTTTGGTGAAGGCTCTAACACAAACAAATCAGTCATATTCTGTCGCCTCCACTGTAATGGGTGAAGGCAGTGGCTCGGCTGCTATTGCATCTGCGTATGATTCAAATGCCCCAGCTTGATTACAGGGCGGCCATATAGCGACTTCAACAGGTTCTCGGTCATCAAAATGCATTAACCACCAATTACTAATTACTTCACTTTCAGCAGGGGTTGCTAACTGCAAAGTTGCTAAAGTTGCTAAAGTTGGTGTGATTTGTTGAGGAGCGTTAGCAGAATTAGCATTAGCACTGCTGTATTTCTTGAGTCTATTTTGTAACATGGTTTACCTCCAGTAATTCTGGATTGACTTCAACCATGCTTGCTTTGCCTTCAGTGAACAGTTTGATACGATTTGCTTCTACCAATTCGATCAATGCTGTTTTTAATGTCTTAGCATCACGAATCGCACCCCGTTGTAATATAAAACTTTGCGATAAGGTGCTTGTTTTGTGATCTCTGCAATAGCGCAGAATGTAGTTATCAACCTTCACGGCGTTAGCTATATGAGTAGGCGTAGCGATTTGTTGTAAAAATCTTTTCGCTTCAAATAAATGCCAAGTCACAACATCACTAGCAGCCTCTATAAGTTCTGCATGAATGGCGTCGGTGTCGTTATGTTCAAACAAGTGAAATAACGCGGCTAAGCGCGCCACATTATCGGCGGCCTTGCTGGCTACGTCTCTAAGGTCTGACATGTCACCATCACGGCTTAGCGCAGTTTCAACTTCATCATGAAAAGCAATCCACGCCTTTTTAGCTTCAGGGGTAAAAGTTAAAGTTTTAGGCGTTATTCCGCCTTGGTCGTTAAGCGTTGGTAATTTATCTAACAAGGCAGTTATGCGTTGGTTGAATCTTGACAAATGCGGCCACGATTTAGGGGGTTCTTTATACAGACGGTTTCCCTGTGTGCTATCTGGCCACGCAATTAGAAACCTTGCTGCAAATCCAGTGCCGCGCGCTAACTGCCTGGAATTATCGAAGAAGTTTTTAACCGTGTCTGCCTGCACAGCTAACCCCATAGTTAAACGTGCGCCTTGAACGCTATAACTATCGCTGGTACGCCTGTCTATATTAAGTTTGCCACCTTCCCATAGGATGTTTAACTGTGACAGGCTGCGCATTGCAGAATCACCACTCATGCCATGACTACCAAACACAATCCCCGCTTCACTGGATAAGACGCCAGCACTCGGCCAACCTTTGGATAAGCTAAAACTTAACTGTTCGGGTGTCACATCCCCATATACCAGACGCGGCACTCGGA
>JBKJUH010000114.1:0-2719 GCA_046590075.1 Agitococcus sp. | reverse complement strand
CTAGCCATCGCGCACGCACGATTGCAGGCAATAATATAGTTAATGCCTTTTTTATGGTTTTTTCGGCGATATTAGCCGTTGTTTTATTAAATGTTTTTCATTTTAGTATTTCGGAGTTATTTTTAGCCACTGCTGTTTTAAGTGCCATTGTCTCTATTTATATTTATACTTTAGTGCCTGAGTTTTTTATGCGCTTTTTGATATGGATATTTATGAGTTTCTTTTACAAGGTGAAAAAAACACATACCCAGCATATTCCCGATGAAGGTGGCTGTGTTTTAGTGTGTAATCATGTCAGTTTTTTTGATGCGTTGATTTTAGCAACGGCAATTCGTCGGCCACCGCGTTTTGTCATGTATCACACCATTTTCAAAACACCGATTTTGAGTTTTATTTTTAGAACTGCCAAAGCTATTCCTATCGCACCGTTAAAAGAAGACCCTATATTATTAGAAAAAGCCTATGCAGAGATTGCCGAAGCGTTAAAAAATGGCGAAGTGGTGTGTATTTTCCCCGAAGGACGCATTACCGACACGGGTGAGATGTATCCTTTTCGCAGTGGTATTAGCCGCATTTTACAAGACACGCCTGTGCCTGTGATTCCTATTGCTTTGCGCGGTATGTGGGGCAGCATTAGCAGTCGTAAAAATGGCGCGGCATTTCAAAAGTTGCCACGGCGTTTACGTTCGCTCGTCGAAGTCAATGTTGGCGAAGCAATTCAACCTCAAGATGTCAGCCCTGAGTTACTGCAACAACAGGTGTTAGCGTTACGCGGTGATTGGAAATAAGTGTGTCACCATTAACCCCAAAAAATGATGGTGCTGTGAACAACCTTCCAGCCCCCCTCAGTCCAATCGCACTGCGTAGCCGTGCCTTAGCCATGCTCACCCGTCGGGAACATAGCCAAGCGGAATTACGGCAAAAACTAGGCGAATTAGGTGGCGAAAGCGCGATTATTGAAGAAATCCTCAACGAATTAAGCAGCCAAAATTGGCAAAATGATCGTCGATTTACCGAAGTGTTTATTCGTTATTGATCACGTAAAGGCCAAGGCGGACTCAATATTCGTCAAGAACTCAGACAACGCGGCATTGAAAAAGAGCTTATCGAAGAATTATTAAACGAACACGATTGGTACGAACTCGCGCAACAAACCCGTTATAAAAAATTTGGCGAAGAATTGCCCACCGAGCGCAAAGAACAAGCGCGGCAAATTCGTTTTTTGCAATATCGGGGATTTAGTAGTGAACAATGCTGGTATGCGCTCAAAAATAATGAGTGAATAAACTCAATAATACACAGGGAAAATTAACATGAGCGGACAAATGCTGTATTTATGGGATGCCACCGATTATGGCGCACCTAAAAACATGGATGAAGTGTTTAAAACCTTTAACGAATTAGTAGGAAAGCCCGAACGCCCCAGTAGTGCCATATTAGCTTTTGCTCAACGCATACAAGATTTAGCCCGCTTTCATCAAGTGTTTGACGAACCAACCAAACAGCTTTACCACAATCTCGTAGCACAATTTAAACAACACCAATACGCCTTGCATAGCTTAGAACTACCTTATGCCAATTATTTAGCCTTACTTAAAGCATTAGGCCAAACAGCGGCAGCTTTTAATTTAGTTATTTACGATGACCAATTAGGTACAGCGTACCTGCCTTCAAAGAAATCCTTACCTGATGACCGAGCCATTTACTGGTTAATGCAAGAAGATTATTTGGGCAATAAGGTTTTTAAAAATCTCAATGAATTTAAAGACTATGCTCAACCGCTAATGCACGAGTTGATGGCACGATATGGCTTAAGTTACGATCTACTGACGCCAACCAGCACAAAGCCTGTTTATATTAAAAAAATTTCACACGGTCTTCAATATATCTCCGTAGGTTACACTCAAGATAAAGAGGGCGACTACAGCTTGAATGGATGTCTTTATATAGACATTCCTGTGGTGGAAGATATTTATAATAAATTTAACTTTTTTAAAGAAAAGCACGCTAATAGTATTGCAATGTTACTCCTTGATGACTTATATCCCCCACCCCCCTCTGAATTTCTGAAAACAGATAGAAGCAAGCTGAAATTAAAAACCAAAGAGGAAATAGCAACACGAATTCAATGGTTTGAAGACGGGTTTTTAAAGGCTTTAGCGATTGCTGAAAATATTAAAGGTTTGGATCAGTTACTTAATGGGGACTTTAATGAGCGATTCAAATGGGCTATGCAAGGTAGAGGGGTATATACACCGCGCTGTTTAATAGTCGCTTGTTTAGCAAATAACCCTCATTTTGAGGAGCTCGCCGTGACTTTGGCGAATCCAAGGTTTCCTGGTGCCAATGAAAATGCACTGCCTACCGAATGGCCAAAACTAGTTAAATACCTACGGGAAGAAGTTAAGCCGTTGGTTTAATAGCACGCTAACAAAAGTGTTTACAAGTTAGTAGAACACACGCCCTAAAAAGTTGCTTTTCTCCCTCGCCCTCAGGGAGAGGGTTGGGGTGAGGGTGAATTTGTTGGCTAATAACGAGCCAGTTGCGCAACCTTTAGACCTCACCCTAGCCCTCTCCTGCTAGGAGAAGGTAATTTATCGCTATAGTTTCATCTCGTACCTGATAAATAAAGAGGTTTAGATACCTATGCCCACAGGAAGAGAAAACTTTTTGTGACGAAATTTTAATTTCAACGACTTGCAGTAATATAGCTTTCTCC